>JAGVKR010000219.1 GCA_020050375.1 Planctomycetales bacterium | reverse complement strand
GAACAATGTGGCCGACAAACGCGATTCGGCCATCTGCCGCGCCAGCTCGCTGATCCGATGCACGAGACCACGTCGCAGCCGTTGCGTGAAGAGCATCATCAGCAGGCCCGACCACAGGCAAACGTAGACGACTCCGTGAATATAAAAGTCGGAGGAGATGAGCGGCTTCCCGAGCCAGGGGTGTGCATAGAAAAAGCTGTAAGCCGGCCAGGCGATCACGTAAGCCAGCAGCAGGCAGAGCAGCGTCTCGTAACCCGCGCGGACGAGCCAACCCGAGTGCCGACCGGCAAGATCGTTGATGATTTCATCCACGCGCCGCCCCGCATCGCTCAGGAAACGGTCTTCGACGCGGCCCGCCTCGTTTTGAAGGCGGTCGAAACTGCCGTCTTCGATCAGGCGTCGGTCGAGCTGCGCTTCCTGCACAAAGCCGCTCACGATCAATTGCGTCTCGCGGAGGACACCGTCATCCAGGCCGAGCGAGACAACTCGCTCGAGCCGACCTTCGCCTTGAAGTTCCTGGGCTTTGGCGGTCAGCCAGCGGGCTCCCTGGACGGCCCCCACCAGCGCCATCTGGGCCGAGCTCCGCGCGCGCCAGAGGCCGGCCGAGGCCACGAGACTCCCCAGGCTGTTGTAGACCCGCAGCGCCAATGCGAATGGACTGATGCCCCATCGTTGTGTCACCGCGCCCAGCAACCGGCGCTCCCACAAGCCGCGGCTCGAGAGCAACTCGTCTCGCAGTCGATTCGACATCAGGCCGACCAGCCGACGATGCTGCTCTCCCAGGCAATCCGTCAGCCGGTCGAGCGAAGCGGCATGCTCTTCGAGATGAGTCCGGCAATGATCGAGGGCCGACTCGACGAGATCGATCAGGTTCGCCCGGCGGATCTGCGTGCGATGCGAGGCGGCCAGCTCGGTCGACAACAGGTCCTGCAGGCGGCGAAAGTCGCCTGTCGACCGCTGATGGGCCTGCTGTTCCTGAAGTGCCCGCAGCGAATCGACAAAGAAAATGTCCGGCACCTGATACCGTCCGTCGAGCTGCGCACGCCAATCGTCGCGGATATCTTCGTCGAGATCGGCGCAGGTTTGAACGAAGACAAGGCGGCAACCGGTGGCCGCCAGGGCCAGTTCGTCGATCACGCGCGCCGAACGGTATTTCTGCTGCGTCGACGTATAGATGAGTACGTCACAGAACGGCAGCAGATGATGCAACCGGGCCAGGTTGCTGCCGGCCGTTTCCGCCTCGGTCGTGTCTGGATCCGGGCAATCGATGAGCACCACATCCCGCAGGAGAGGCATGTCGACGAGGATCACGTCGAATTCGTCGAGGGGGAGGCCGAGCAACTCCAATTCCGACTTCGGATGGGCGATTAGAATCGGCCTTGTCGTCGTCGGCCGCTGGCGGCCGCTGGGAGTGCATTCGCGGCCCACCAGCGCATTGACAAGCGCGCTCTTCCCGGTCCCCGTCCCTCCAAACGTGGCGACGATCAGGGGCGCTTCGAGGCGAATCCTGAGCGTTTCGACACGCGTCAGCAGCCGGCGGAGCAAGGCCCGGCAATGTTCCAGCGGCTCCCACGACGATTCAGGCTCGACCCATCGCCGCAAACGGTCGATGAGCTGGTCGACCTGCGTCAGCATTTCGAGTTGTGCGAGATCGGGTGAGGGCATGAATGGTTCCGGACCGTCAACCCCGTCGATGCCTTGTTTCGGATTCCGCAGGCACCCGCGATCGACCGACGCGGGATTTATCTCCGATCCTGCAGCAAACGCGTGAGCGCTTCCGGCGGATTCTTCATGTCGAACGGGGGGTGGTTCTTGAAAGGGTTGTAGAGCGGATCGCCCACCAGCACGACGACCCACGAGTTGCACGGATTGGTGCGCGCAAAAACTTCGGCCAGCGGGTATTTTCCTGAAAGCAGCGTCGGGAAAAAATCAAGCGGCCGGGGAAAGGCGGTCAGGTAGGGCTCGTAGGTCGGACCCAGCGTCGCACACACGCCTTTTTCGAGCATCCGTTTGCACCAGACGTTGCTGTCGGACTTGCGCAATGTCGCCGCTTCGCCGCTGGCCAGGTGATAACCGACCGCGCCGCGTTTCCAGGTGAAAGCGTCCACGTATTTCGACAGCGAGTACCACCCGCAGTAGAGGGCCGCGTCGGGGCAATCGCCGGGTTGGAAGAGTGCCTCCTTATCGTCGATGACGACTTCGAGTTGAGTATTTTCCTTGAGCAGCTTCGCCAGCTCGCGCAGCGATTGATCGTAATCGCCGTAACTCCCGGGTGACTTGTCGGCAGGCAATCCTCGGGCGTCAATGTACACCTTTCCCGTCAGTCCGGTCTTCTCGATTTCAACCGCTGCGTCGATGAGCCCCTTGGCCTGCTCGAACGTGGGAGCTTCCAGACGCGAGACCATCAGCGTCGAGGGAAGTGACTCGCGCGTCAGCGAACCCACCGTGTAATGCAGGGCATTCTGCTGCCAGCGCAACAGGGCGTACGAGGGAAAATGCAGCAGCGCCAGCTCGTTGTCGAAGCTGGAATGGGTTTCGTTCTTCCGCCACAATTCCTGGTTTTGCTCGATCCAGGTCAGCGTCCCCAGCAATCCGTCGGATTGCTGCAACAAGACCAGCGTTTGCTGGTCGCGTTCGATCGATTCGCGCAACGTCGAGAGCGAGAGCTGACCGGCCCGCAAACCGGCAAGTTCGCCGCGACGCACGTCGAACGCTCGAATGAACTCCGGGTTGGCCTGAGCGGCATTCTGCAATTGAACCTGCAGCGAACGCGCCAGCGCCGTCGCGCCGCCTCCCAGAAAATACAATTGCTCGAGACGCTGCAGAGAACGGGGCAGATCGGCATCCTTCTGCTCCTGGGCCTGCTTCAAACGCCCGCGAACGTCGTTCAACGTGGCTTCCAGCAGATCGGCGTACTCCTTCTGAAAGTCGTCGGCGTCCGGCCGATCACGATGGGGAGGATCGCCAGCGGGCAGGATTTGATCGAGCTCGGCGGTGAGGTTCCAGATCTGGTCCTGCCGCAACTTTCGTTGTCCTTCGAGATGTCGTTGCACCTCGGTGACGCCCGGATGCGCGGGATCGATCGGCCCGATCCGGAGGGGCACATCCCAGACCGTAACCAGACAACGAACCTTCTTTCCAAGTTCGTTGGTGAAGAGCCAGCGTTTGATCGCCGGGCGAACTCGTGCGTCCCAATCGGCTCGAGACAGCGTTTCGCCGGCCGGGATGTCCAACAGACAGATCTGTGCTTTGGGAATCCCGCGAACCTGGGCGTAATACTCGGCGAGCTCAATGGACTGTTTGCTCGAGCGGAGCGCCAGAATGGCGATCTCGTCCGGCTTGAGGTCCGCCTGCAGGCTCGCAGGCGCGAATAACGCAGCCAAAAGGAGAACAGCGATTCGATTTCTCATGATCCCGTCGATTATAACACGCCGTTGGAGCGACGGCACGGGAAACCTGCCCGCGACGCTCCTCAGGATCGCGAGGCGTCCTCCAGCAATTGGCTCAATTCCGGCGTCTGTATCTGATGCGCCGCGTCGAACCGGATCTTGACCTGCTCGCGGCCGTTGCCTTCCGAAGTGATTTCGCGTTCGGCCCCCAGCTCGGAAATCCGTCCGAGGGCGATTTGCCCCTGACGACACGAA
>JAGVKR010000214.1 GCA_020050375.1 Planctomycetales bacterium | reverse complement strand
GATGGGCAGGTCGGCGCTGCTCTCGCCCGATTCGACGTCGCCGAAATCTTCGTCTTCGGCGCCGAACACGTCGTCACCCAGCTCGTCGTCTTCGCCGATGATCTCATCAGCGACATCGACTGCCTCATCGACATCCTCGACGATCGCCTCTTCGCCGGTGAAGACATCCTGTTCGTCGGTCGCATCCGTCGGTTTTTTCTTCTTCACCGAGGTGACCGAGTATTCGCTCTGATCTTCGTCGTCGTCGAGGGTGATCACGCTGGTGAAATCGCCCGCCGAGTCGCTGATCACGCTCGCCTCGTCCGAGCTGTCGCCCATCATCGAGACTTCCATCTGCGTGTCGAGAATGTCGTCGTCTTCGACGAGCGGGACATCCATCAGCGGGATCGTTCCCGTCAGGTCGTCGGAATCAGCGGGAGCTTTCGCTCCCTTTCCTTTCCCTTTCCCGCCGGCTTTCACCTTCGGAGCCTCGGGGGAGAGCGAAATACCACTGTCGTCATCCGCCAGCGAAATGCCGCTGTCCCCACTGATGACCGAGACGCTCTCTTCCGACAGCGAGATTCCGCTGTCGTTGGGACGTTCGAGCGAGATTCCGCTATCGCTGGCCAATGCAATCCCGCTTCCCTCAGCCAGCGAGATTCCGCTGTCGTCCTCGATGATCGAGCTTCCTTCGCCGGCCATGACGAGGTCGATGGCCGAGTTCTCTTCCGGGCCGGCCTCGGACTGCTTGCCGCTGTCGCTCCCCGAGAGGACCGAGCTGCCCGGCCCGGCGACCTTGACGTCGCCCGACGAATCGCTCGACACGAGCTGAACATCGCTGTCGCTGCCCGACGCTTCCGTCGGTTCAACGTCGGTGACCAGCTTGACGTCGCTGTCGGACCCCGCCTCGGCCGAAGCGGGTGTTCCGCCGGCCAGTTTCACGTCGCTGTCGGAGTCGTCCGGCGTCGAACCGTCCTGTGCTTCGGGGACGTTCATCGAGTCGTCGAACACGAGACGCACGTCGCTGTCGGAGCCGCCGTCGTCGTCACGCCCCTTGCGGATAATGGTCGGCTCGCTGCCCGAAATGTCGTCGTCGCTGAACAACAGGTCGGAGCCGGGTTCCTCTGCCGGCGTATCGAACGCGCGCAAGGGGACGTCCGGATCAGAATCGGCCTGGCGGCTGCGGGCCAGCTTCTCAACCTCTTCTTCCTTGAATTTCCATGTTCCCCGATCGGCAAAAGCGCGAATCATCCCCTTCTCGCGCAAACGATTCAATTCGGAAGTGCTGATCCCGATTTGCACCGCGGCTTCTTCGATGCTGAGGTACTTCTTGGACATGAGAGGCTGACTCCGTGGATAGGGCGCTGGTCATCGGGCTTCCGGGCCGGCACAATCCTTCGAATCGGAAAACGCGGCCCGCACGTCCCCTCCCTGGCGACGCTCGCGACACACTTCTGAGCAATGCATCGAGCCAATTTGATTGTGACGCGCCTCTGAACCCGATGCAAGAGGTTGTCGGCCAAACGCCGCAGAAAACAGCGGGCAAAACCCCCGAAATCGGTCCGCCGGCTCGGTTCGACCGCATCTCCGCAGTTCAACCCGAGTGGGCGGAAAAATTCAACCTTCCGGTTCCGATTCGGCATCGATGTAATGGACCGGCATGACCTCATTCAGCCGCGTCACTTGCAGCACTTCCGCGATATCCGGAGAGGGATTGTAGAGATGGACCTCGACGTTCAGTTTTCGCAACGACGCCAGCAGCCCCAGCATCCCGCTGGGAATCAGCTTGACTCCCGAAAGGTCGAAGGCGAGCGTCTTGCACTGGTGACTCTGCACGAGGGCCACAATCTCGGCCCGACATTGCGACAGGTCGATCTGATCGAGGATTTCGCGGCCTCCAAACCCGACAACCGTCGGTTCGCCCGTCCGGTAGACTTCGAGAATGCCGCGATTGAGGGACATGCCACTTACTCCGGGAACAATGAGGACGACGAAAAGACCGATCTGGCCTGGTTCCTGCAATCTAACCGATCCAGGGGGGCGAAACCTAGGGGCATTCGTTCAAAATGCCCGATTGGCCTTCGGTCTCGGTCTTCAACCGACGACGGGCACGGGACGACGGCTCTGTGCGGCGCGGCGCGCGGCTTCGATGAGGGAAACCGTTCGGCGGGCCTGTTCGGCGGGCACCGGATTCGGCGCACCTTCCCGGAGGTGACGGACGATCGCCACATACAATTCGTCGACTTCCCCTTTGACGGGCGCCAGCGGCTGGTCGATCACTTCTCCCTCGCTGCTGACGGTGAGCAGTTTTCCGTCGGAATAACTCCCCGCGCTGCCGACCAGGACCCAACCGGTGTTCAGCGTGGCCGGCGACGCGCGGCTGACCTCGACATGCGCATGCACGCCCGAGGGAAAGCGCAAGAGAGACAGGAATCCATCCTCTGCGCCGGAAGTCGTTTCATTGCGAAACAATTCGGCGCTGACGCTGAGCGGTGCTTCTCCGACCAACTGCAATAGTTGGTCGAGATCGTGCACGCCGAACTCCCATAAGGTCCCGCCGCCGGTGCCCGGGTGAT
>JAGVKR010000634.1 GCA_020050375.1 Planctomycetales bacterium | reverse complement strand
TGATCTGCCCCGGCATTGCCGCGCTCGAAACGGTCAAGATCTGGCACGGCCCTGATTTTCTCGAGCACCCGAAGGCCGATTGCGGGTTCCTCGAAGGCAACCCGGTCCACGAAGAGAACACCCGCATCGCCCGCATGGCCGGTTGCGATTTTATCGTCAACGTGACGCTCGACGCCGCCCGGCAGGTGACGTCGATGGTCGCCGGCGACATGGAATTGGCATTTCTCGAAGGGGTGAAGTTCATCGAGAATGTCGTGAAAGCCGAAGTCGCCGCGGAATGCGACGTCGTTGTCACGTCGAGCGCCGGCTATCCGCTCGACACGACGTTCTACCAAGCCGTGAAGGGGATGACCGGTGCCCTGCCGATCGTCAAGCAGGGTGGGACGATCATCATCGCCGCCAGCCTGTCGGAAGGAATCGGCAGCCCCGAGTTTCAACGGTTGTTCCGCGAGAACGACTCGCTCGAGATGTTCATGAAGCGAATCCTGGGAAAGGACTACTTCGTGATGGATCAATGGCAGCTCGAAGAGCTCGCCAAGGTTTGCCGCAAGGCGAAGGTCAAGATCGTCAGCGACGGGATCCCGGCGGAGACGCTCAACACGCTGTTCGTCGAATCGGCCCCGAGTGTCGAACAGGCGGTCGCCGATTCGCTCGCCGAATATGGCCCGCAGGCGCAGGTCGCCGTGATCCCCAAGGGACCATACGTGTTGCCGGCGGTGACGGCCGGGTAGCAGGCTATTCAAAAAGGGGGATCGGCCCCCGTCCCATCAGGAGAATCGGGCAGCTTCCGAGGGCGCGGAGTGTTTGTCGCTTTCGGTTCGGTCGCCGACGGCCGAACGCAATTTCGGCGCGTCGATCACCGGCCGAGGGAGGAGCGATTCCTCGCGAAATGAACGGCGGCATTGGCGGCATACCGGCTCGCTGGCCGGTGTCTCAGCCCCGCAATGCGGGCAATTCAAAAAGACCCGCGACATTCCTACCTCGGGCATCGATGCGCCAGCCGCCCCGAGCAGCAGAAGCAGAAACAGGACCAGGAGGAAACCGCCTCCCAGAATCAGCAGCCAGATCAGATTGCCGATCAGGCCCCAGGGCATCGCCTGTCCCTTCTCACGTGTCCGAAACCGCAACAGCCATTGCACGAGAGTTTACCTTGGCGCGATAGACCAAGGCAATTCGCGAATCGCGGTTCTGTGATTGGTCGGCAACCGTCGCAGTCAGTTTGGCTCGCGCAAGATACGCAGATATTCGAGATACGGCGGGCGAATGACGCCCCGTTCCGTCACGAAGGCGGCGATCAGCTCGGCCGGCGTCACGTCGAAAGCGGGGTTGTAGACGGCGACGCCGGTGGGAGCCGTTTGGCGGCCGAAGCCATGTGTCACTTCCTGCGGATTTCGGTGCTCGATGGGGATCTCGACTCCTGAAGCGATCGAGAAATCGAACGTGCTCGAAGGGGCCGCGACATAGAACGGAATCTGGTGGTGCCGAGCCAGGACCGCCACACTGTAGGTTCCGATCTTGTTGGCGGTGTCGCCGTTGGCCGTGATTCGGTCGGCGCCTACGATGACCGCGGCGATTCGCCCTTCACGCATCACCTGCGCGGCCATCGAGTCGCAAATCAGCGTCGTTTCGATCCCGCGCTGCAGCAGCTCCCAGGCGGTCAATCGCGCCCCTTGCAGCAGCGGCCGCGTCTCGTCGGCGAAAACGTGCAGGCGTTTGCCCGCTTCGTGCGCGGCGAAGATCACCGCGAGTGCCGTTCCGTAGTCGGCGGTCGCCAGACCGCCGGCGTTGCAGTGCGTCAGCACGCCCGAATTGTCGGCGAACAGCTCGGCTCCGTGGCGGCCGATCGCACGGCACATGCGGCGATCTTCCTCTTCGATGGCGCGGGCTTCGGCCAGCAGCCGTGCGGCAATCTCAGCGACTGGTGTCTTTCCGCGCAGGCTTTCGCCCGTTCGCCGCATGCGATCGAGAGCCCAGAAGAGGTTGACCGCGGTCGGTCGGCTGGTTGCAAGGTAGTCGCAGACTTTGCTCAACCGGGCGAAGAGCTCGGCTTCGGGACGGTCACGGACCGATTGAATTCCCAGGCAGACGCCGTACGCCGCCGCCACGCCGATCGCCGGCGCGCCACGGACTCGTAGTGATTTGATCGCTTCCCACGTGGCTTCGGCAGTCCGACATTCGATTTCACGGCACTCGACCGGAAGCAATGTCTGATCGATCAATGCCAAGCATCCGTCGATCTCGCCGATCCAGCGGAGCGTGGGGAGAGTGGCGGCAGTTGAAGCAGGGGGCAAGGTGTTCTCCTGATCGCGAAATCATTTCGCCAGGCGCGAATGTCGGTCGAGTCGGCTTTGGCAACTCCGGACACGATTCTTGTGGCCGCTCCGCACGACTGCAAGGCCGTTTGTTCCGTGACACGCGCAGAGTCAGTGCGCGACACCTTGCGCGGCGCGAAGCGCCTGCCACGTTTCCTCGTGCTGCTGCGCGTCGCGGCGCTCGTGGTGGATGACAAACTTGGCCAAACGCTTTTCAGCCAGTTTTTCGAGCGATTTGACCCCCTGATCAGCGCGGAGCAATGACGATCGACAGGCGACGACTTGCGCTTGCATGTGCTGGTGTTCTTCGTCGATACGCGTGATTTCGTCGGAGAGGCGGCCGGCGTAGGCGCGGCGTGAAAAGTTCGCTTCTACATCGAGCTCAGATTCGGGCGGGATCTCGCGAAGCTCTTCGAGCTGCACAAGCCGCTCGGTTGCGATGCAGTCTCGCTGCGCATTGAGCTCATCCAGCCGATTGAGTTGATCGGCCAATGCGCGTCGGAGCAGGTCGCGCTGGTTTCGCCGCAGTTCGAGGAGCGGTGCGAATGTCAACTCGAAACGTCTCATCGTGGATCATGCGGATGGAGGAGTTGGAGCAAATCGGAGCGGGCCTCGTCGAACGAAACGTGCGTCGACGTCGCCTGCCGCAGGAACTGGAGCGACGAATTGTGCATCGCGATCGCCGTGTCGACAAGGGCATTGGAGCCGGCCTGATACGCGCCGATCGAAATCAGGTCTTCGGCCTGCTGGTACGCCGCGAGAATCTGCTTGAGTCGGTCGGCGCTCTGTGCGTGCTGCGCGGAGACAACGTCGGGCATCACTCGACTGATGCTCGACAGGACGTCGATCGCCGGCCAGTGCGCCTGATTCGCCAGTTTGCGGGAAAGCATGATATGGCCGTCGAGAATTCCGCGGACGGCGTCGGAAATCGGCTCGTTGGCATCGTCGGCCTCGACGAGGACCGTGTAAAAGCCGGTGATGCTCCCCCGATCGGTCCTGCCGCTCCGTTCGAGTAGCCGCGGCAACAACGAAAATACGCTCGGGGGATAACCGCGCGTCGAAGGAGGCTCTCCGGCGGCCAGCCCGATTTCGCGCTGCGCCAGGGCGAAGCGGGTGACGCTGTCCATCATCAGCAGGACATCGCGGCCGCTGTCTCGAAAGTACTCGGCGATCGCCGTCCCCACCCAGGCCGATCGCAAGCGGACGAGCGCCGGTTCGTCGCTGGTTGCGACAACCACCACGCTCCGGGCCAGGCCCTCCGGCCCGAGATCTCTCTCGATGAACTCGCGGACCTCGCGACCTCGTTCGCCGACCAGCACGATGACGTTGACGTCGGCGGAACTGCTTTGTGCCATCTGGCCGAGAAGCACACTTTTTCCCACGCCGCTTCCCGAGAAGATCCCCAGGCGCTGCCCCTTGCCGCACGTGAGCAGGGCGTCGATCGCGCGAATTCCCGTTCCCAGAGGACTGTCGATTCGCGGCCGACGCAGAGGCGAAGTCCGATCGGCCTGCAAAGGAGCGCGGTGAGGAAGAGCAGGGGGAGGGCGATCGTCGAGGAAGTGTCCACGGCCGTCGAGCACCCGTCCCAGCAATCGTTCGCCGACGCGAATTCCCGGCGACGATCTATGCAGCGCAACGCGATTTCCACGGCGGACCCCCGCCAGATCGCCATCGGGCAGGAGCAGCGTTTCGTCATCCTGGAATCCGATGACCTCGGCCGAAATCGCCGCGCCATTCTCGCGAGCAATCGTGCAGAGCGCCCCCAGCGGAGCCGGGAAGTCTGCGACAGCCGCCGTCAGCCCGACGATCCGGCTGACGCTCCCGGTCAGGCCGAGGGGCATGATCCGCCGGACGTGGTCTTCGATCGCGAGCATGGGGAGAAGAGTTTAAGAGTTCAAGAGTTCAAGAGTGGAAGAGTGGAAGAGTGGAAGAGCGAAGGAGGTGGACGGCTTTAGCCGTCTCACGTCTCTCTTGAACACTTCCACTCTTGAACTCTTTAACTCGTAAGCAGTTCCTCGACGATGCGGGAGAGTTGGGTTTCGATGCGGGCGTCGATCACCCCTTGCCGCGTTTCGATCAGGCAGCCCCCGCGCGACAGGCTTTCATCGGGTGTCAGTGCCGTTTCTCCGAGGCGCGACAGACGTTCGACGATGTCCGGCCCGTTTTCCTCCAATTGGGCGAGGTCCAACGGATGGAGCCGCACCGTGATCTGCGGGCGACCAGCGGCCAACTGCAGCGCTTCGCGGACGACTTCGACCGTCAGTTCAGGATGCAAAGACAGCTCCCGCCGCACCAGTTTCTCGGCCATGATGGCGCTGAGGCGAACAGCAGTGCCTTCCCAATCCGTCAGCCAACGTTCGCGTTCGATGTCAAGGGCCTCGATCACGCGGTCGAGCGCGGGGAGGACGGTTTCCAGTCGGTCGCGGATCTGTTCTGCAGCGAGCTCTCGGGCGCGCGATTCGATCAAGTTCTGCGCGGCGGCGATTCCCGCCTGCTTTCCCGCTGTTCGTCCCTCCTCGAAGGCCCGACGACGGATGTCATCAGCCTGCTCGGCGGCCTGTGCGATGAGTTCCGTTCCGTGACTGCGGGCTTGCCCGACATATGCGTCACATTGCCGCCTGAGGTCTTCGAGGTTGAAGGGGGCACTCGATTCCAACTCGCGGACGCTGTGCGCCTTGATCAGACGGCGGTTTTCCTGGACAGGCATGAGCGATGTTTCCGGGAGCGGTTCAAGCAGTTATTCGCAGCGCATCGGCGCCGGTGTCGACGACGATTTCCCCCGAATCTTCCAGCCGGCGGACCAAAGCGACGATCTGCTGCTGAGCCGCGGCGACGTCGCTGAGGCGCACCGGGCCGAGTTCTTCCAGTTCGTTGTGCAGTCTGTCTGCCGTCAACGGTGAAAGGTTGTCGAGGATTTTTGATTTGAGCTCTTCCGAAGCCCCTTTGAGGGCGAGAGCCCACTTCGAACTGTCAATCCGTGCAAACAGCGACGCGACGGTGCTTCCGTTGAGCTTCAGAAGATCGTCGAACACGAACTTCATCCGGCGGATGCGGTCGGCGAGAGCGGAATCTTCGAGCTCGAGGCTGTCGAGCCGGGCGAGTTTGCTGACGCGATCAGTCTGGTTGATCCGCTGCGCTGCCGGCACGCCGCCGTTTCTCCCGAAGGGGCCGATGAAGTTCGATGAGATCCGATTCTTGAGACTCTTCGCGACGTCGTGAACGACTTCGGGGCTGGTTTCTTCAAGGTTGGCCACGCGACGGCCGACTTCGAGTCGCTGGGTCGACGGCAGTCCGCTCAGCACCTTCGCGGCCAGGGAGGCAGGGAGTTGCGACAGAATCAAAGCAATGGTTTGCGGGTGCTCGTCGGTCACGAAGCTCAATACGAAATCCGGATCGGCTTCGTGCAGAAATCGGAACGGAACCGTAGCCGACGACGGTTGCACATCGAGATTCGGCGAAGACGGTTCCTGGTCCGACAAGGGTTCGAGTCGGTCGCGCGCGGACTTGCCATCATCCGTGGGCGCATGCCGCTGCTTTTCAACCGGGTTTCCGGGTGAAGTCACGGCAATCTGCGGAGTCTTGCGTTGCAAAGGTCGTTCGGCCGGCACGGGGGGGGCCGATTCGGGCGAAGCATCTGCCGCGCGGGGCGCCTCGATTCTGTCGGATATCTCGACCTTTAGAGGCGTTCGTCGGCGCGTTCGATGGAGGATGACCAAGGCGAAAAGCGCGAGCGCGGCAGTCCCCCCCCATTGTCGGAGTGCATCGCCGGCCAGAAGTCTCGCGGGCGTTCCACGCGACTTCGTGGAATCGTCGTTCGAAGCACGAGGCCGACGGTTCTTCGAAACGGAGCTGGCGCCGGTTTGCGCGACTTCCAGAGATTGGGGTGCTGACGGAGCAGAGTTCTGTGGGAATGACGGAGCGTCGACGGTCGGATTGACCGAGGCGAGATCCTTGAACGATTGCCCAGACTTCGTGTTGAAGATCGTGACATCCTGCTCGGCCAGGTTCCACGCGCTGGCGACGATCCGCTGCAACGACTGATAAAGGTTTCTTGGCAGTTCGACGCCGTCATGCGGTGTCACACTGAGAATTGCCGTTCGACGCACCTTGCCGAACGTGCCGTGTGCTCGCGAGTTGGACCAGACGATTCTCGCATCGGCGATCTGCGGGTTCTTGCAGATCATCACCACGACGTTTTTGGCACGAGCGAGATCGAGACGCTCCTGCAGCTCGCGGTCGCTCTCCGGCAGCAGCGACTTCTTATCGAGCGCCTGTTCCCAGATCTTGCCGAATTGGGCCGGCATGCCCGATTGTTCTATCAGGGCCGCGTTGTAATGTGCGACCTCGTCTCGGGGAACGATGATGCGTTGCTCAACAACCCGGAACTGAGACAAGCCGCTCTTGTGCAGTGTGAGACGGGCCTGTTCGAGCTCGTCGGCGTTGAACGCCTTGCCGGAAAGCAGCGGTTCTTCGACGAGGCCGCTATTGTGCGAGACCAGAAGTCCAAGGCCGGCCAGGACGAACAGCGGAACCGCGACCAGCGTGATCCGCTGTCGGGGAGCTAGGCCGTTAAACAAGTCTCGGAATTGTGCCAGCATTCGCTGCCGGGAGTCCATATTGGTCAGGCCGTTGATGTTGCGCTCGGCCGAGGCGTGCGGATGAAGCCGGCGGCGAACAGCCGGCAAACGATGAAACAGGCATGGCCGGTGACACCGAATGTGGCGTGAATGCCAAAATCGGCGGCGCAGGCCATGACGCCGGTCGGAATCCGGGAAATGACTGGGGATTGAGCGAGGGGAGAATCAGGCGGATCAATACCGCGGAACCGGACTTGCTGTCAAGGTGACATCAAAGAACAGTGACATCAAAGAACAAAGCGACCCCCGGAGAAGTCTCCGGGGGTCGCCTTCGGTCGAACTCTGTCGGACGGATTCCGAAAGTGTTCTGGGTGGATATCGAACTTACGACTTAGCCACGGACGCCGAAGAGGTTCGACAGACCGCTCTTGCGAGCCTTGGTCTGCTGATTCTTCAGACGCGAGGGGAAGTACGCTTCGGGTT
>JAGVKR010000226.1 GCA_020050375.1 Planctomycetales bacterium | reverse complement strand
TTGAAAAAGCTGAAACCGAACGGCTCGCACGCGAGTCGATACGGGGTTAGCCCTCCGGGCGGCAGGCTTTCTGCGCATTTGTCCGTCGAGTACTGTATAGTCGATAAAAGCGGCATTTCGCTTCACCGCTGTTCACCGTCGCTCATCAGCTTTCATGAGGTCTCTTATGCCCAAGGTTGAGATTGATCGCCGCGCTGCCGTATGGACGTGGCTTGGATTGGCCATCGTTTTGTGTGGGGCGCCGGCGCCTCAGCTCCGTGCGGGGGAAACCGCACTCGACCGTTACGTCGCCAAACCCGACACGACTTACGCGTGGAAGGTGGTCAAAACCATTCCGACGGGCGGAGCGACGCAATACATCGTCGACATGACGTCGCAAACCTGGCGGAGCGAGAAGGACACCAGTCGACCAGTCTGGCAGCATTGGGTGAATATCGTCTGCCCGGCGAAACCCTCATCGAATATCGCATATCTGATGATCGGTGGCGGGGGGAACGGTGGCGACGCGCCGAAATCTGCGGATGGGATGATTCTGAAGATCGCCGAGGCTACGAACTCGGTTGTTGTCGAATTGAAGATGGTGCCGAACCAGCCGGTGATCCTGCACCAGGACGGCGTCAAGCGGAGCGAAGACGATTTCATCGCTTACACCTGGGATCAGTTCATCAAGACGGGGGACGAGACCTGGCCGGCCCGATTGCCGATGGTCAAAAGCGCCGTCCGGGCGATGGATTGCGTTCAGGAGTTGCTGGCCAGCGAAGAGGGAGGCAAGATCAAGATCGACAAATTTGTCGTGGCCGGAGGATCGAAGCGGGGATGGACGACGTGGTGCACGGCCGCCGTCGACAAGCGCGTCGTGGCGGCGATTCCGATTGTGATCGATGTCATCAACGTTCCGGCCTGCACGCGACACCACATCTCGGCCTACGGCTTTTATGCCCAGGCGATCGGCGACTACGTCCGCCACAATCTGACGGGGAAGGACGACAACCCGCGGACGAAGCTGCTCTACGATATTGAAGATCCGTATTCGTATCGCGACCGTCTGACGATGCCGAAATACGTCGTCAACGCGGCCGGAGACCAGTATTTTCCGCCGGATTCCTCGCAATTCTACTACGGCGACCTGCAAGGCGAGAAATCGCTGCGGTACGTGGCCAATGCCGATCACAGCCTGCGCGATTCGGACGCGCTGGAAAGCATCACGGCATTTTACCAGACGGTGCTCGCCGGCAAGCCGCGCCCGAAGTACTCGTGGACGTTCGAGAGCGACGGGTCGATCCGGGTGAAGACCTCCGATGCGCCGAAAACGGTGACGTTGTGGCAGGCCAACAACCCGAAGGCCCGCGATTTTCGAGTGGTTACGATTGGCAAGGCCTATAAGAGCCAGACGCTCGAGGACGCCGGGGGGGGCGTCTTCGTCGGAAAGATCGCTCCGCCCGAACAAGGATGGTCAGCGTTTTTCGTCGAGTTGACGTACGATGTCGGCGCCGTGTTCCCCCTGAAAGTGACAAGTGCCGTGCGGGTCCTGCCGGACACCCTCCCCTTCGCCGATCTCAAGCCGGAGGATGCGAAACTGGAAGTGCGGGGTGGCAACAAGTAACGCTTGGATCGCAAACGGCGCCAGAGCGTTTGAGTTGCCGAAGACTGCGATTCATCGCAGAGAACAGAGTGGCTCGGTCGCGTGCGCAACACGGACCGGGCCACTCGTTGTTTCAGGGCGGGATGTAACGCCCCGACGTTAGGATAGGTGGCAGACCCACCGCCGCCTCGTCCCGCAGGGATCTTCGGAAGAGCGTCGCTTCAGAGGAGCCGCCGTGACGGAACATTTGTGCCCGACACCTGATGCGCTGCGCGAATTCGCGATCGGCAAGGTCGACGGTGCGCAATGGGAACAGGTGGCGCGGCACGTTGAGGCCTGTCCCGAATGTCAGGGGCGGCTCGACCATCCGGACGGCGCGGGGGATGAGCTGGTCGAGCGACTAAAGCGGCTGCGTGTTGAGGAGACCAACGGAGAGGCCGAAAGCGAATCTGTTCGCAGCCAGGCGCCGCCCGAGCTCCCCTTTTCGCTCGATCGACTCTGCGAGCAGATCGCGGCGGACGCCGGCCGCGATCTGGCACACCGACTGCTTCAGGGACCGGTGCGTCTCGATCGGTTCGAGTTGCGATCGGAATTGGGGGTCGGCTCGTTTGGCTACGTCTTCCAGGCCTGGGATCCACGCCTCGAGCGGATTGTCGCGCTCAAAGTGCAGCGGGCTGGGAGTTTCGCATCGCACGAGGAAGTCGAGCGCTTTCTGCGCGAGGCCCGGAGCGCCGCGCAACTCGACCACCCCTCGATCGTCTCGCTTTACGAAACCGGGCAGACGCAGGACGGCGTGTGGTTTCTGGTGTGCGAATACATTGATGGATCGACGCTGGAGGAACGGCTCAAAGGAGGGGCATTCCCTCCGCGCGAGGCCGCCGCGATCGCCATCGAGTTGGCCGACGCGTTGCAGTATGCCCACGAGCACGGCGTCGTCCACAGGGACATCAAACCGTCGAATATCATCGTCGATCGCCGGCAGCGTGTGCACGTCATGGATTTCGGTCTGGCGAAACGAGACACCGGCGATCTGACGATGACCTCTGATGGACGGGTGTTGGGAACGCCGGCCTACATGTCGCCGGAACAAGCCGCGGGGACGTCGCACCAGGTGGATGCGCGGAGCGACATCTACAGCCTGGGGGTCGTGCTTTACGAAATGTTGACGGGTGAACGCCCGTTTCACGGCAATCGTCGACTGCTGTTGTTGCAGGTGCTGGAAGACGATCCCAGGCCCCCCCACAGCGTCAAGCCGGGTGTCCCCCGCGATTTGGAGACGGTCTGCCTGAAGGCCATGAACAAGGCGGCCTCGCGACGCTACCCGAGTGCGCGCGACATGGCCGACGACTTACGAAGGTATCAACAGGGGATTCCGGTTCTGGCCCGCCCGATGGGCTATGTCGAGCGGACGTGGCGGTGGGGGCGCCGCTATCCGCTGGCGGTGAGCGTGCTGGCGGCGGTGCTCATCGGATCGGCGGCGGGGCTGTGGTATCTGTCGAGCCTGTCCGAATTCTTCGTGCGTCAGACGGCGCTCGAAAGCGCTCGCCTCGAAACGAAAATGCTCGACGAAGTCTGGCGGTTCTACAGCGAGGAAGTGTCGGACCTCGATCCGCGCGTGACCAACATCAGCATCACGGAGAACTACCGAACGGTGCATCCCGCGCTCCCCCTCCCCGCCACGTTCGCCATCGATCTGGGAGAACGGATCAGCCGACGCAGCCCGGGAATGGCGGTTCGCGTTTACAGCCGCTATCCGTGGCCCGGCCGAAAAGAAGGGGGCCCGCAGGATGAATTCGATCGCGACGCACTGGTGTGGCTGGAGGAACATGCCCGGCCGGACGACCAGCCACCCGCCGGTGAATACGCCCGCTTTGCCGCCGAGAACGGACGGCGGAAGCTGCTCTACTACACCGCGCGGCACATGGAAAAAAGTTGCATCGGCTGCCACAACCATCCGGAGAGCCGAAGCCCCAGGAAAGACTGGAAGGAAGGGGAGGTCGTCGGGGTGCTGAAGATCGTGCGGCCCCTGGATCGCGAGATCGAAAACACACGGGCCGGCCTGCGGGGCGCGTTCGCACTAATGGGAACGATCGCGACATCGCTGCTGGTGATCAGCGTGGTCGTGCTGGTGATCGCCCGGCATCGCCGAAAGGCCGCCGCAGAATGAACCCAGATCGTGGACCCGACGATCGCTTTCCGACCGGAGGGTCAACCTCACGGAGCCTGCTGGCCGAAGCCAAGCAGGCCGACCAGGCCGCCTGGCAGCGGCTCGCGACGCTCTACGCGCCCCTCGTGGCATCGTGGTGTCGGCGTTGGGGGGTCGCCGAGCAGGATCTGGTCGATGTGCTGCAAGAGGTCTTTTCGGCGGTGGCCCGCCACCTCGGGGCGTTTCGTAAAGATCGCCCGACCGACACCTTTCGCGGATGGCTGCTGACGATCGCCCGCAACAAGACGCGCGACCATTTCCGTCGTCGTGCCGAGGAACCTGCCGCCGCGGGAGGCACGGAGGCTTCGATGCGCTTTCAGCAGGTTGTGGATCCGCGATCGCCCGAAGAGGCGACGGCCGCGGATGTGGGGCCTGAGGACGGAGCGATCGTCAACGCCATTCTGAGGCAGGCGCTGGAATCGATCCGCGGAGAGTTCCAGGAACAGACCTGGCGGGCCTTCTGGGGGGTTGTCGTCGAGGGACGAGCCGCAGCAGACGTCGCCGCCGATCTGAACATGCGGCCGGGGACCGTGCGGGTCGCGAAATCGCGAGTCCTGCTGAGGCTACGACGCGAGCTGGGGGATGTCGGCCATTGATCACAATGGCTTGCGATACGCGATCTGCGTCTTGGCAACCGTGAAACCCAGCCCCCGATAGAACGGATGGCTTTCCGTCCGCAGGACGTTGGAGTTCACGCCGACAATAGGAATCGAGAGGCTGAGAGCCCAGGCTTCGGCATACTCGACCAGCCGCCGGCCGACCTTCTGTCGGCGAAACGCTTCGTCGATCACCAGGCCGTCGATCTGCACACGCCGGGGACTTTCGACTGAATCGATTACGAACGCGTGCAACCAGCCGGCGATTCCCGAACTGCTCTCGGCGACGATCAGCAGATGATCAGACGCGGGGAGAATTAACTCAAGACGCTCGCGAATCGCTCGTGCATCGGAGGGATAACCGAGCTGGGCGGCCAGTTGCGCAATCCCTTCGGCGTCTCCCGCGGTGGCCGAACGGAGAGACAGCGCGCATTCCATCGAGGGTTCATTCATTGTCATTCAGGCGAGCCGCGTACGCCATGATCGTAGCATGCTCGCACAAAACGGATACATTGATGGAATGATCTGACAACGAGAAATTCCGGAAATATAGGAACTGCCGTGCCTGAGGAACAATCGGTTTCACGTGAGTCACCTGCCGCTCCGCAGGAATCGCCCGCCGGGAGTCGTGTGACGTCAGCGGGGCCGTTTCCCCGCGATCTTTCCGGGGTGGCCTACAACGACGTGATCCGGGACTGGCCGGTGCACGGCGGGGCTCTGCCATCCGCTCCGGTCGTTCCCTTTGGCGGCCAGCATTGGGATTGGGCCGCGATCAACGCCGAACCGCAGATCGACCCGACGGCGTGGGTCGCCCCCGGGGCCGTTTTGTACGGACGCGTTCGCCTCAAGGCGCGCTGCTCGATCTGGTTCGGGTGTGTGTTACGGGGCGATCAGGAATGGATCGAAGTCGGCGAGGAGACGAACATTCAGGACGGTTCGATCCTGCACGTCGAACACGGCGGCTATCCCTGCATGATCGGCAATCGGGTGACGCTGGGACATCGCGCGATCGTTCATGGGTCGACGGTCGGCGATGGAGCGTTGATCGGCATCGGCGCTGTCGTATTGAGCCGGTGCGTGATCGGCGAAGGAGCCCTGATTGCCGCCGGCGCGGTCGTGATGGAAGGGACTGTCGTTCCTCCCCACACGCTTTGGGCCGGATGCCCGGCGAAGCCGCTGCGGGAACTGAACGCAGCGCAGCGCGAGCGCCTGGCAGGAACGTATCGGCACTACGTCAATAACAGCATCGCACACCGGGCGGCATTCGGGGATGGGAATTTGCCGTTGTGGCGGAGTGAGACACGGTGAGGGACGGGCCGATCGGCGTGTGCACTTGGGGTCGTGGTGGGGAGACGGAGAGATGGGGAGTGGCTGGCGTCTTCGCACGGACTTGGTCCGACGCGACTGGCAGAATCGGTGGGGGGGCGATTAAATTCGCTTCATTCTGCTGGACGGCCACTGGCAGGCGCTTGGTCCGATACGATACAAACCGAGGCGACGATTCTCGAAAGTCGTCGTTTGCAATATTCGACTTCCCTGACTCCTGTTTCCTGGCCCCTGATCCCTGACTTTCAGTCGAGAGAAGATCACCGCGATGGAGAGTCGGAACAGTATCTCATCTCTTTGGGCCCGATGGATGGGCCGTCGCGATCGTCTCTGGCTGACGGTGATGGTGGGCATCGTCGTCTCGGCAGGGGCCTTCATGACTCTCGCCCGCGGAGTCGCGAAGGGAACGACCGACGAATTCGATCGCCGGCTCGTACTGGCAATGCGCAATCCCAAGAATTCGGATGACCCGCTTGGGCCGCGCTGGCTGGAAGAAGCCGCTCGAGATCTGACGGCCCTGGGCGGGTACGCCGTGTTGATTCTTGTCACGGCCACCGTGGCTGGCTATCTGGGCCTGGTGGGGAAACATCACGCCGCTCGTCTGCTGGTGCTGGCTTCTGTGGGAGGATTGGTCGTCATGCACACGCTGAAGGCGATCGTCAATCGCCCGCGGCCCGATTTCGTGTCGCACCTCGCGTACGACAGCTCGGCGAGCTTTCCCAGCGGCCATGCAATGCTTTCGGCCGTCGTTTATCTGACACTCGGGGCGATGCTCACGCGGCTGGTCGAGTGCCGGCGAGTGAAGATGTTCGTCATGTCGGTCGCCCTGTTGCTCAGTTTCGTGATCGGGACGAGCCGCGTGTACCTGGGAGTCCACTACCCCACCGACGTGCTGGCAGGCTGGTCGGCCGGCTTCGTCTGGGCCGGACTGTGCTGGATGCTGACGCGATATCTCCAGCGCAGAGGCGCTGTGGAACGGGACACCCCCGAGCCGGAAGTCAGTAAATGAGCGGCAGCCGACAGTGACCAAGCGAGCAGTGATAAATGGCAGTTTGGGAGCCAAGTCGCTGAAGAGCGGGGGATCGCCCAGCCTCAATTCACCAGCTCTTTCAGCCACGCCCGAATATCGTGTCCGTACTCACTGGAGAGGTTGCTCTTTACCAGTTGGCGGTGGAAGTCGGCCGCTCCCTTGCGACCGACGTCGGCCGCCTCGGCGCTGGGAATTCGCTGCGCGGGATCGGGGGCGATCAGGCGCCGGCAGAGGTTCAAGAGCAGGTCGTTGCAGCTCACGTCGGGAGGGAGCAGCTCGGGTAGCCGTTGGTGGAGAGTCCGTTTGGCCTCTCCCAGCTCGCGGTAGGTTTTCAAGTCGCCGAAGATCGACTGGCCCGCGAGCATCTCGACCAGAACGTACCCGAGGCTGGCGAGGTCGGACCGGGGCGTGTTTTCACTGCCGTTCAAGACTTCGGGAGCAGCATAAGCCGGCGACCAGACGCGACGCGGGCTGGTCCGGCGGAGATCGATCGTCGAGCCGATGTCGATCAGTTTTGCGTTTCCCGTGCGCGTCAACATGATGTTGGCGGGCTTGATGTCGCTGTGGACGATGCCCGCATCGTGCAGTGCCGCCAGGCCGGCGAGGCAGTCGCGCAGAACGGCAATCGCCACCCCCGGCTTCAGCCTGGGCTGCACCGGACCAGCGGTCAGGATCACATTGTTGACGTGTTGCCAGCGTTCGGCGCCGACTTTTTCGCGGGTGAGGTCGAGCATCCGCTGGTGGAGCACCTCGCGCAGGTCGTACCCGTCGAGCCATTCCATCTCCATCAGGCGGATCCCGTGCCACTCCACGAAGTCGTGGATATCGACGACGTTGTCACACTGGATCAGAGCGACGCGAGCGCTGACCTGCCCGACGTGGGCCATGTCGTCGAGGTAGGCCCGGTCGTCGCGATAGGTCTCTGGGGAGAACGCCTTCAGGGCAACAGGCCGGAGAAAGCCGTTGGCTCCCAGTCGCTGGGCGAGATAAACCGCGCCCTGGCTGCCGGCTCCCAGAAGTCGATCTTTGCGGTAACAGGTGTCCCAGGAGATTTCCTGCGCCCACGCGATTTCTTCGTAGCGCGCGACGAGGGTTTGTGCGCCGGGCTTGTCATCGTCGGGGGGTAACGCCTGATACGGCACCGTGGTCTTCATCCAGCCTGTCCTCGATCCTTGGGGAGCGCACCGCTGAAAATCCATTTTCGACAGGGACGGCGGGTCACTTCAGCGCAATTGCTGCACGACGTCATTGCACGATAGTCTCGCGGGCCTCCTGCCGTCAACCGCTTGTCACGAGAGGCAGGCTGTCACGAATTGACGAAACGCACCGGGCAATTCTATGCTGGCAAACCGACGTGAGCGAATTCCTGCCGCCGCCGACATATCCGATCGAGACCGTCGAGAAGATGAGAGTTGCCATCAAGGACGCCAATAAGCCGTCGGAGATTCACGTCTACCCCGACACGCCGCATGCGTTCTACGCCGATTACCGGCCGTCGTATCGGAAGGAACAGGCCGACGATGGATGGAAGCGCTTGCAAGAGTGGTTTAAGAAGAATGGCGTGGCGTGAAGAGCGGCCTGGGGCTTGAGGCGTGGGGCTTGAGGAGACAGCAGCCTCTGCTGATTCCTGAGGGCGGACTCCTTCATCCCGATTTAAGGGGGGCAAACCATCGAAATCATCGATGCCTACAGCCATTGCGGACTGCGCAAATACGAACCGATCGAGCGAGTGCGCGAGGTTATGGCGGCCGCGGGAGTGAGTCGCGCTGTGCTCGTGCAGCATCTCGGGGAGTTCGACAATTCGTACCTGGCCACGATTGCCGCGACGGCGCCCGAGCGCTTCGCCAGCGTCTGTCTCGTCGACCACACGGCACCTGATGCGGTCGAGAGGTTGAAGAGGCTCGCCGAGTCAGGACATTTCAAGGGAGTCCGCCTCACGACCGACGCGCTGGCCATCGCGCCGGGAATTCTCGAAGCCGCGTCCGATTTTGGATTGATTGCGGTGCTCTATGCTCCGAATGGTGTTGCCGCTTCCGTCGAGTCGCTCGCCGCATTTCTCGAGAAACGTCCCAAGACGCGAATTGTGCTGACGCATTTCGGGACCCCCGATATGGACGACGCTCCCGACTTCCCTAAGCATCGTAAAGTGTTTGCGCTCGCGAAGTTCCCCGGCATCTACTTTCAGGTCTCTGGGATGAAGATGTGCTGCCCATTTCCGCACGAGCCGATGTACGGCTTGATCGAGCAGGCGGCAGCCGCCTTCGGCACGCAGCGACTCCTTTGGGGCTCGAACTTTCCCGTCGTGGGCGATGCGCGCGATTATGCTCAGGATCTGGGGCTTCTGCTGGGAGGAAAGCTGCCG
>JAGVKR010000652.1 GCA_020050375.1 Planctomycetales bacterium | reverse complement strand
CTCCTGGATCAGCACGGCGCGCTCGGGGGAGAGCTCCAGCAGGTTGCCATCGATGTGCGACCGAAAGACCACCTTTTCGTCATCGAGTCGCGTGAGCTTGGCGAGGCTGAAGACCTGAAACCCGCCGCTGTCGGTCAGAATCGGCCCGTCCCAGCCCATGAAGCGGTGCAGTCCTCCCAGTTGGGCGACGATTTCCGCGCCCGGACGGAGCGCCAGGTGGTACGTGTTGGCCAGCACCATCTGCACCCCCGCTTCGCGAAGCTGGGCGGGCGCGAGCCCTTTGACTGTGCCGATTGTGCCGACCGGCATGAAGGCGGGGGTTTCAACGGCGCCGTGCGGCGTGTGCCAGCGCCCCAGGCGGGCGGCGGTTCCCCGGTCGGTCTGCTCGAGTTCGAACTGGAAGGCGGAACGGCTGAGTGGATGAGACACCGGGCAAACTCTACGGCACAGCGGAATTGAAAAGCGCTCGCCGTAGTATGGATGCGCCGAACAGGTCGTTCAAGGCGTGAACGACGCAGTGGCGGCACGCCACATTGGCCCGTCACCGTTCATCACCCATAGAGCGGAGTGGTTGTCTACAGGAAAGACAAACCACGAATCACTCGAATCCAACGAATGAAGACCGAGGATCGGCGGTGGCCGAATCCGGGCACATCGCCGGTGCTCCGTTCGTATTCGTGGGATTCGATTGATTCGTGGTTTGAACTTTTTTTGGTTGCGACTGGGCGAAACCGGGCTGTGTTATACGCGAAATTCGCGGTTCAAGATCGAATTCTCTCGATCAGCCCGCCGGCTTGGAATTACGGCGATTCGGAAACTTGCTGGCCGTCGCTGCGACTTCGCCGGGATCGACCCCCTGGGCTCGAAGTTGCTCGCGCTGAATCGCTTCGTAAACTTCCTGCCGGTGCACGGGGATTTCCGTGGGGGCCTGAATTCCCAGCCGAACTTTGTCGCCGCGGATATCCACCACGGTGATCACGATATTATCACCGATGATGATGCTTTCGTCGCGCTGCCTCGACAGGACAAGCATCTTGCCCACTCCTTACATCATGCAAAGGATCATATGTTCTAAAGCGGTCTTCAGTGACCAGTGCCTGGTACCTGCCGCGGTTGTTGTTTCGCGTGACACGTTCGGAAACGTGTGGAACAATCGGCGCAACTGCGCTTGCCGGCTTGTCGGTATTGAAGATCGTCACGCCACCGGCCGGGCAAGAGTCGCGGACGGCGAAACCACCCGACTTGCCGCCAGCCGACCCACCTGCGGACCGGTTGTTCCGGCGATTAGGGATTTCCCGCTGTCGACGACCGGAATCGGCCCGTGTTCCGCCGAGTCCGTCTGCGCCGAAAACGTCGATTTTGCCGGCGCCTATTTAGCCCCCCGTGATCCACGGGGGGCTGACTCACGTCGGCAACGCAACAATGCCTCGTTCCCAAGCTCCGCTTGAGTGCCTCGTTCCCAAGCTCCGCTTGGGAACGCCATTGCCGAAGCTCCGCTTCGTTCCCCGGTTCCGCCCAACCAACTTCCTACGCCCCGGACAACTGGTATCGGCGGGACTCGCAGTTGGACGATTGACTCGCAGCAGAGCTGCGGACGAGGCGTTCCCAAGCGGAGCTTGGGAACGAGGTCAAGGGCCCGTGTTCGGCCGAGTCCGTCTGCGCCGAAAACGTCGATTTTGCCGGCAGCCACTTAGCCCCCCGTGAATCACGGGGGGCTAAATCACGTCGGCAAAACAGCCCGCCGCGGCTCAATGGTCGGGGGCCCTCCCAGGCCGCCCAGCACGATTCGCACTGCTTCCAGCAGCATCAGCGCCCCCAGCGAGGCCAGCACGAGGGCCACCCACGGAACGGGGTTGCTGATGCCTGTGATCGTCTTCATCTCGACCGCCTGAGCAAGCCCGGCTCCCAACGGCGAGAGCAGCCGCACCAGGGCCCACATGCTCATGGCGTACATCCAAACGCAGGGCAAACCGGTGACAAACAGCACCCATTTCGCCCGATAAGTCCGCCACAACCAGACCGTCACTCCCAGCAGCGTCAGCGCCGCCAGCAACTGGTTGCTGGCCCCGAACAGGTTCCAGAAAATGAGCCAGGCCGGCCTTCCCTTGGCGTCGGTCGGCTGCCAGAGCAGAAAAATCAACGGGACGCCGGCCGTCAGGGCGGTCGCCAGCCAGCGGCCGGCCCGCCCCTGCATCCCGGTCAATTCCTGCAGAATGTACCGTCCCAGCCGCGTGCAGACGTCGAGCGTGTCGTAAACGAACGTGGTGAACGCCATCAGGCCGAACGAAACGCCAAAGGCGGCCGGCACACCGAGCACACTCATAAAGCTGCCAATTCCCTGGGCATATAGGAAATTGGGTTTTGGCTGCCCCGATGAAACATGCGGCGACGTTTCGGGAAGCATCATCACGCAGCAGAGGGAGACGATGGCCACCATCGCTTCGAGCAGCATCGCCCCGTACCCGATCACGCGGGCGTCTGGCTCGCGCTGGAGCTGCTTCGACGTCGTTCCCGAGGCGATGATCGAGTGGAACCCCGAGCAGGCTCCGCAGGCGATCGTGATGAACAGCAACGGAAACAGCGACTGCACCGAGCCATCTGCCGCCGTGACGTGAAACCCTTTGAACATCGGATACTCGATCGTCCGCCCTCCGGCGATGATCCCCAGCATTCCCGCGAACAGGGCGATGTACAGAAAATACCCCCCCAGGTGCCCGCGCGGTTGCAGGAGCAGCCACATCGGCACGACCGAAGCGATCAGGCAGTAGGCGAGGAGCGCCACGTTCCAGGCCATCTGCGACTCCCCCTTATCCAGCCCGAAAATCGTCGAAACATCGAACGGAATGAGCTGCCCGGCCCAGATCGAAACGCCGACCAGCGGCAGGAAAATGCCGGTCGCCCACCCCACACTCAGCTTCGTGTAGCGGAGCAAGAGCCCCATCACGATCGGCAGCGCCAGGTAGAGCAGCGACGATGTGGCGATCCCGCCGCCGCTGATTTTCTCGCCACTTTCCAGCTCTTGAACGCCGAGGAACGAGCTGGCCGTAACGTCGGTGAACGCCACGATGATGTAGACCAGCGCCAGCCAGACGAACGCCAGGAACAACAGATACGAACGCCGGCTCATGTGATCGCGGACCACCTCGGCGATCGAGCGGGCCTTGTGCCGGATCGACGCCACGAGCGCTGTCATGTCGTGAACGCCGCCGATAAAAATCGAGCCGACCAGAATCCACAAAAGCGCCGGCAGCCAGCCGAACATGACTCCGGCCAGAATCGGCCCGACGATCGGCCCGGCCGCGGCGATCGCCGAGAAATGCTGGCTGAGCAGGAACTTGGAATCGATCGGCGCGTAATCGACGTCGTCGCGCATCTCGACCGCCGGCGTCGGCACGTCGGGCCGCAATTGCAGCAACCGCGCCAGCAGGCGTCCGTACGTGAAATACGCCGTCAGCAGGCACGCCGCGGAAATCAGAACGATCGACAAGAGGCTCATCGGGCGAACTCTCCGGGAGACGGAAGGAGCGAAAGGAGGCGCGCTTCTCCTGTGAAGATTACCGCAATTCGCCCCTGTGCGAATAGGGGGAACGCCGGTGATTCCGGGGGCGGGAGAGGGGGAGTGGGGGAGACAGAGAGACAGAGAGACGGAGAGACGGAGAGACGGAGAGACGGAGAGACGGAGAGACGGAGAGACGGAGAGTACGGGAGTACGGGAGTAGGGGAGTAGGGGAGACCAAGAAGAAGCCCACTCACTCCCCCACTCCCCCACCCCCTCACTCCCCGTCTCCCCCCCTTCATCCCGCCGGGTGCCGGGGTCAAAGCGGAAAATCCATCGGCCGCGTCAAATTCAGTCCGATGAATCGATCCGAAGCGGCGCCAAGCCGGCACGATTCGCGAGCGTGGCCCCGTGCGGGGAGACGGGGCCACGCTCGCGATCTGGTTCCGCCCGTCCCGTCGCTCCCCCGGACGGGTGACACGCTGCAACCCGTGATCTCGATCGACGCTTTGACCCCGGCACCCAGATCCTGCTTCAGGCCGACGACGACCACGGCCATCAGGATCACTGCCGTCAATGCCGTCCGTGTGAGCGATTTCATGCGATTCCCTGCGAATCAAACGGCATTCGCTGCCAGCCAACGCAGCGATTTCTCCACACCTGCAATCGGTGAAAAACACGAAAAAGCTGCTCTCCCTTCTCCCCTCGCGGGAGAAGGGTCGGGGATGAGGGGGCAAACGTCAATCGACGCGAAAATCGCCCTCACGCGCAGCACCGACAGGAACAAGGCCGATCGGAAATTTGCCGATGCCGATGCAACTCGTCAACATCATGGAAGCGCCAGACACTTCGACCGTGATTGGCAAAAAAAGAAACCCCACTCACCGGAGCGAGTGGGGTTCTCAAAATCGTGTATCGTCGTGGTGCCGCATCTCGCGACCTCACGATGATCTGAAACTGGCGTTACGCGACCACCTTGCGACGGCGGATCCCGGCAGCACAGGCGAGTAGACCCAAACCCCAAATCGTCAGGCTCGCCGGCTCCGGCACACCCTGCGGCGGTGGCGTATCGGGACCACTGGCGTAGATTGCCATTTCGGGGGTGAGCTCTGTACCATCGAAGATCAGGCCAGCAGGATCATTTGAATACCAGAAAGTGCCGTTGTCGCTGTAGATGCTATTCTGAGTGTGTCCTCCCACCACATAGCCGCCGTCAGGAGTCTGACCGACGGTAGAAGCAGCAATCCAATAGCGAACGCTGTTAGTCAAGCTGATTGCAGCTCCCAGTGTATTCGTCACCAGAGTCAAGGTACTGCTTGCAAATGTCTGGTAGCCAGTGACTCCAAGCACTGTCGTCGGATCAGGCGCATTGGAACCGGTATCTGCATAGACCTCGAAGCGGAAGGGTGTTCCAGCAGTGCCGCTAAAATTCAACATATAGACCCCAACTGTGTCCATTAGAGTGCCACTTGTGCCGCCGAAAACGAAACTGTTTGCGTAGACGAAAGTTGGAGCGGCGAGAGGAGACCAAACTGGGCCCAAATCAGGCGACTTATCAACGATGATGGCCGCCGAGGTCGAATTGGTAATCACCAAAACTCCGCCGAGCAGCAACGCAGCAACTCTCGATGTTCGATTCATGTTCCCTCCAGAGGCCAAGTAACCACATTCCTGTCCGGCGCGCAACGGGCACTTTGACAGCTTGTCAACGGATGTAAACTCTCTGCAATCCACCCACACTCACAAACTTTTCGTCGGTCTCATTTGACCTTGGGCAGATTACACCGTGCAACCCCCCCCGGCGTCAACAAAAAAAGATTCGTTTTTTGCAAAATAATTGAAACTTCTCATATCACCCAATCATCCGGACCCGAACATCACACACCCGCCCAACATGGCTCCTCCGTGAATCAGCGTCTTCGATTGTTTGAAGCGCGTTATGGCCAAATCCTGTGAAAGTTTCGGTTTACAGCAAAACCGGCCAGATAGGGGTAGGGAGGACCGATTGAGTTCGGTCCCCCCTCCCTCCGAACCGGACTGGCAGATCTCCCGCATCCGGCTCTCCGGTTGATGGTTTTACCTG
>JAGVKR010000501.1 GCA_020050375.1 Planctomycetales bacterium | reverse complement strand
GGTTTTGGACCTGCGATCTGACGGCGGAATACGTGAGACTCAACGCGGATTATACGACGTGAGAAAGGCTTGAGTCCTGAGGCTTGAGACTTGAGGAAAGAGAACGACAGCGAGTAGAGATCAGAGCTAGAGACGGCCAATGCATCCTCTGACTTGCTGACCAATTCTCTCTGCCGTTCCGCTTCCTCAAGCCACAGGTCTCAAGCCTCGAGCCTACTGTCAGGGATGAGCAACCCGTGCCTGTGAAGACGATCCCCGATTCCGACGTTGTCGAGAAACAGACGCGCGAAATCGGCCGTTACTTCTGGAACCAACTCGAGCGCACCAGCCCGTCGGTCTTCGAACGCCGCTGGTGGGACGATCGAATCCTGGCGTGGGCCATGGCCGACGAGTCGGTCAAGGTCCAGATGTTTCGGTTCATCGACGTCCTGCCGACGCTGCGCACACGGGAAGCGATCACCCGTCATCTGCAGGAATACTTCGAGGAGGTCTCGGCGCATCTGCCGCGCGCCGCGCGGCTGGCGTTGGAAGTTTCGCATCCCAATTCGGTGCTCGGGCGGGCGCTGGCGATGACGGCGCGGCGGAATGCGCTCCGGATGGCGCAGCGCTTCATCGCCGGCACCGAAGTGGATGAAGTCCTGCTGACGGTCGGAAAGTTGCGAAAGCAGGGGTTCGCCTTCACGCTCGATCTCTTGGGCGAAGCGATCATCAGCGAAGACGAGGCGGACGCGTACCTGAATGCGTACCTCAAACTGATGACAGGGCTGACCCCCATCGTCAACGAGTGGCCTGAACACTTCCAAATTGACTGTGATCACGCCGGCCCGATTCCGCGAGTGAATCTCTCGCTGAAATTGTCGGCCCTTTACAGCCAGTTCAATCCGGTCGATCCGGCGGGGACCGGCGCGGCCGTGAAAGGACGACTGCGACAACTGCTGCGTGCGGCAAGAGAGAATGAGGCCTACGTTCACATCGACATGGAGCATTACGCGTTCAAAGACCTGACGCTGGCGATTTTCAAAGATATTCTGCTCGAAAAAGAGTTCCGAGACTTCGCCGATGTGGGGATCGTCGTTCAGGCGTACCTCCCCGATGCGGAAAAAGACCTGGCCGATCTGGCGACGTGGGCGAAAGACCGCGGCACACCGATCTGGGTGAGGCTTGTCAAAGGGGCGTATTGGGACTACGAGACCGTCGTCGCCCGCGCCAAAAATTGGCCGATTCCCGTCTACCAGCGGAAGTGGCAATCGGACGACAACTACGAGCGACAAACGCGGTTTCTGATGGAAAACCACCGCTGGCTGCGTCCGGCGTTCGGCAGCCACAACCTGCGGAGTCTGGCGCACGCCGTTGCCTGGGCCCGGCAGCTCAAAGTCCCGCAAGGGGCCTACGAAATCCAAATGCTCTACGGAATGGGAGCCGAGCAGGCCCAGTTGTTTGCCGAGCAGGGGCACCGGGTGCGAATCTACACGCCGTTCGGAGAGTTGATTCCGGGGATGGCGTATCTCGTCCGCCGCTTGCTCGAGAATACTTCCAACGATTCGTTTCTTCGGGCCAGTTTTGCGGAGCACGTCTCCGTCGAGGAGCTTTTGATGAAACCCGCCGATCGTGCCGCGACGCAACCTCCCCCGATTGACGATCCGCCCGATGTCTTTCGCAACGAGCCCCCCGCCGATTTCAGCCTGGCCACAGACCGTAAGGCGATGCAGCAGGCCGTGGATGACATCGCGGGAGAGCTTGGCGGCGAGTACCCCCTCGTGATCGGGGGAAAGCGGAGCGACACCAAGCAGACAATCGTGTCACGCAATCCGTCTCGAAAGCGGCAGATCGTCGGCACGACGGCCAGCGCCTCCGTCGATCATGCGGTGGATGCGATCCGGGCCGCCCGCAATGCGTTCCGGGAATGGTCGCGGACCGAGCCGCAGTTTCGGGCCGAGTACATCGAGCTCGTGGGGGCGAAATTGCGCGAACGGCGGTTCGAGCTGGCGGCGTGGGAAGTTTACGAGTGTGGCAAGCCCTGGGCCGAGGCGGACGCCGACGTCGCCGAAGCGATCGACTTCTGCAACTACTACGCCCAGGAAATGCGGCGGCTGGCGGTGCCACGGCAGTGCGACGTGCCAGGGGAAGAGAACAGCTATTTTTATCGCCCGCGCGGCGTGGTCGTGGTCATTGCTCCGTGGAATTTCCCACTGGCGATTCTGACCGGGATGACCGTCGCCGCCGTCGTCACCGGAAACACGGTCGTCATGAAGCCGGCCGAACAGTCGCCGGTGATTGCCGCCAAGCTGTTTGAGATCATCGAAGAGATCGGGATTCCCGACGGCGTTGTGAATTATTTACCGGGGGTCGGCGAAGAGATCGGCCTCGAGCTTGTGGGAAACCCCGACGTCGACGTGATCGCGTTCACCGGCTCTCAGGCGGTGGGGTTGGGGATCAACGAGCGTGCGGCACACACCGAGCCCGTGCAGGAATCGGTGAAGCGCGTCATCGCCGAGATGGGGGGCAAGAACGCAATCATCGTCGACGACGACGCGAATCTCGACGAAGCCGTGCTGGGGGTTGTGCAGAGCGCATTCGGCTATGCCGGACAGAAGTGCTCGGCCTGCTCGCGGGCGATCGTCCTCGAAGCGGCCTACCCCGATTTTGTGAAGCGGCTGGTGAAGGCGACGGGGAGCCTTTCGATCGGAGCCGCCGAGCGTCCCGGCACGTACGTCGGGCCGGTGATCGACGAAGAAGCGCAACAGCGCATCCTGCGGCACATCGAAATCGGCAAGGAAGAGGCGACCCTCGCGCTGGCGGCGGACGTGGGCGACTCGGCCAAGGAAGGTTACTTCGTCGGACCGCATATTTTCGTCGACGTGCCCCCCGATGCCAGAATCGCCCAGGAAGAGATCTTCGGCCCCGTGCTGGCCGTCATCAAGGCGCGTGATTTTGATGACGCTCTCAATATCGCCAACGGCACGAAGTATGCGCTCACCGGCGGGGTTTTCTCGCGGAGCCCGGCCAATCTCCGCCGGGCGCGGAACGAATTCCAGGTGGGGAACCTGTATCTCAATCGGGGGATCACCGGCGCCTCGTCGAACGACAACCGTTCGGCGGGTTCAAGATGTCTGGGATCGGCTCGAAAGCGGGGGGGCCCGATTACCTGTTGCAGTTCCTGTTGCCGATCAACATCACTGAGAATACGCTTCGCCGAGGGTTTGCGCCGCCGGAAGATTCGCAGAAGTGATCAGCCGGGGACCTGTCCCCTTTTCTTCCCCCAGAACAGGCGACGACGGCACCACCGGGCTGGGAAACGGCCAGCGTGTTCCCAAAACGCACCCTCGAATCGTCGCCTACGGCGGAGTCGACGAATTGAACTCGGTTCTGGGAGCGGCGTTGTGCGCCAGCCTGCCGGACCGGATGGCGGAATGGCTGACCTGCGTCCAGAACGATCTCTTTGATCTGGGGGCCGATTTGTGCGTTCCCGAAACGGAACCCTCGAAAGACGACACGGCGGCTCCGCCACCAAAGCCGCCGCTGCGCGTCACGGCGGAGCAAGTCGTCCAGCTCGAACAGTGGATCGATGAAGCCAACGCGCGCTTGAAGCCGCTGACGAGTTTCGTGCTTCCCGCCGGGACGCTCGCGGCTGCCCAATTGCACATGGCTCGGACCGTCTGCCGCCGTGTTGAGGTGAACGTTTTGCAACTGGCGGAGTTCGAGAACATCAATTCGCAAGTGCACGTCTATCTCAATCGGCTTTCAGACCTGCTGTTCGTGCTGGCCCGAGTCGCAAACGCCGACGGAACCAAAGACGTGCTGTGAGTTCCGGGAGCCAACCGCGGGAAGGCGTGACCGCTTCCTCTTTCACTCTTCAACTCGCCTGCACACGCTTCTTCAGGGCATTTACCCTTTCCGCAGAATCTCAAGAGAGTTTCACTTTTTTATCTTAATTCTCGGGAGGGGGGGGCATAACATACTGGCGCACGATTTGAAATCATCAAGTCGTGTGCGATGCGTGAGTGTGCAGTCGTTTGCTCCTCGGGCCCGGTCAATCCATTCTGACCCCGCTCGTCGAAGCCCTTCGAGGCCAAAGGG
>JAGVKR010000302.1 GCA_020050375.1 Planctomycetales bacterium | reverse complement strand
TCCCCACGACACAGTCGAACCCGGGGTTTTCCGCGCGCTCGAAGACCGTCGGAAACGTCTTGTGCCAGTCGAGCGCACTGGGATGCGCGGTCGCATCGGCGACCAAACTGTTCCCGCAGACAATGTTGGCCGACAGATCGGCCAACGTGCGCCCGCGCCGCGCCGACCTGATCCACAGCGCCAGTTGCGTGATCTCGACCGCCTGTTCCGAAAGGTCGGCGCCAAAGAGGTTGTCCGCCAGAATGTCGTCGGGAATTTTGCTGAGCAACGATTCTGCGGCCCGCCCTTGATGGAGGATGAGCTCATCGACGACCGCCGCATACAAGGCTTCGAGCACGTCGTAGGCCTGGATCAGAAAGGCGCCGCTGCCGCACGCCGGATCGCAAACCGTCAGGTTTCGGAGGATGTCGAAGCAACCCTTCCAATAGGGGATCAGGGCCGGATCAGGCGCATCCGGTTCGAGCTGATCGGTCTTTAGCCCCAACGATTCGCGCAACGCATCGAATCGAGATTCGGCGACGGCGCGGACCGTCTGCTCGACGAGAAAGCTGGTGAATTCCGGGGGGGTGTAATAGGTCCCGAGCGTCTTGCGCTCCCGCGACTTCGGCATCCGTGGATGCTCGCGGTGGGATTCGGGCTCAGCCCCTGGCTTCGTGAACAGTGGGCCGACCCGTAAACGTTCGAGTTCCGTGACCGACTGCTCAAACAGGTGCCCGAGAACGTCGACGTTCACCTCGTCCCGAAAGTCATATTCTCCAATTTGACGGAAGAACTCCGTCCATTGGTCAGTGAGCTGCAGTTCATCGACTTCGGGATCGTGTCGGAACAGCCCCCCGTTGAATCCGTCCCCCATCACCCGCAATTCCCGATGCCCCTTGTCCATCGCCGTGAAGAGGTCGATGAAATTCCGCCAGCGCGGGTTGGTGGCTTTGCTGAACGGGGGAACCGTTTTGTAGGTGAGATCGATGGAACGGTCTTTGATTAGATCGCGATCTTCGCAGAAGGCGATGAAGATGATCCGGTCGATCAACTTTTGCGCAATGTGGATCGCGGAGGTGCGCGACTTTCCATGCTCGGCCTGCAAATGCTCGATCAATAGCAGGCGGCTCTGGCTGTAGTGCTGGTAGAGATCATTTCCGACTTCGCGCTGCCGATTCTCGGTCTTCTCCAGCAACCGAATCGCGCGGGGTTGCTGCCGATTCGGAGAAACGAGCAAGCCGCTTCGCTCGAACAGGCAGTAAAACTGGCGGAAGCGCTTGACGTCGCGCAATTCCTGCAGCGTGAATTCCTCGAAAGCGGTTGGGGTCCGATTCCGGTGATACAGTCGCGTCGTCGTAAAATTGCTGACGATGCCCCATGTGCATTCGGGCAGTGCCGACAGGTAGTCCCAGCACTGCTGCACCGGAGTTCGTCCGTTGATTCGTTCCTTGTCGAGATTGGTCACCGTTCCCTTGAGTTCGATGACGGCGACGGGCGACGCAGCCGTGCCGGTTCCGAATGATCCTATCGCGCCATCGGCGACTCCAACGCCCGGCACGGTGAAGTTGCGCTCGAGGTGGTACGCTTCGGGTGACTCGGTTGCCGACGGGTAGCCGAGCGCGTCTTGGAAGACGTCGAAGAGAAAGCTGGCATCGAGGGCTGTCTCTTTGCGGCGCAAATGCCCTTTGCTTTCCAAGTCGGCCCATTTCTTGACAATTTCGAAGGCTCGATCCTGAGTCGCTCCGCGATAGATCGCCTTGTCGGCCTCGTCGATCAAGTACTTCGGCAGAATCAGGGCGCGGCGGCGGCGACTGGAAATCGACACAGTCTCGGGTCGAATCAACGGCGGTGTTTGATCGACGGGAGATTTCTTTTTCGCCATGAAGGCCCTGTGACAGTTTGAACCACGATTGAAGTGCCGGCGTCATCGTATCGGTGCCGTTCAACAGGCGTCAATCATCGCGAGTGCGTCCGACGGCGGATCAAAAAAGACAGCCAGACAACATCGGGGCGAAACGCGTGGGCTCGCCACTTAGGCTTTGATGCCGTAGCGATGCACGGCATCGCTATAATGTCGGGTGCTGACGGTGATGGCCAATCACGCCGCCTCGGTCGGCACGCTGACTTCGGTGGGGAAGAGCGCGGTGTGGGGCCCCGATGGCCTTTTGCTGGCGCAGGCGGCTGGGACGGAAAACGTTCTCGTGATCGCCACCAGCAACAACGCCTCGTGGCACGGCGAAGTCGTTGCGATCGCGTAGCCCAAGGACGCCAAAAAGGGGCGCACGATTCGTCGGCGGAGAGAGATACGCAGGAGCTGCCTCGCTCGTCTCATTTCAGCCGCGCCAGTGCGGCATCGCATTTTTTGGCAGTTTTCCAGATCCGAGCACCTCGGCCGTCGGGCCGGTTCGCCGTTGAGGTAAAATGGAAGGATCATGGAGAGCCGAGCGCAAAAAGCCGAAATCTGGAAATGCCTGGGCGCGAGGCGCAGGGAGGACCGTCAACTCGATCGTGAATTGGAGAGCAGCGTGAGGTCCATCATTCGATCGATCGCCGTTGGGGCTCGTCCGCCGACACGCTGCGCGCTGCTGCGAAGCGCCCGATTGCGCCTCGCGGCGAAACGATGGCGCGATGGATTCTCCGTGACCCGTGACTGCCGAATCCGGAATCCCTCCCCGCGCAGAAACTCAACTGACCAAATTATCAGCCCTATGATTATCAGCGGTACAAGGCTCCCAGATTGGGTGCAACCATTCTCTGCCGCGAACCTTACGTCGCGAAAACCCGGACTGACGAGCTCACTTTTTCCATTCACGGGTGTTTGGGGCGGTGGAGTGAACCTAAGTCAATCGTTCTCAGATGCTTGCAGTCAGTTGGTGACGACCGCACGTGAGGGGGTGGCCGCGCAAAACCGGGCCCTGAAAGGCGTCAAACGGCATTCTTCTGCGCTGTTTCGGAAGGCCTTTGAGGGCCCGACGGCGCGTGGGGGTGGGATACCGCGCCGCCGAGCGCCGGGCGCAGGATCGGGGTGTGGGCGGCATACGTCGGGCTGTGGTCGCGGCGGAATGCGGCGCGGCACGCCTCTGCTTTTGCACTCGGTTCCTCCGGCGGGTAGACTGCTTCGGGGCGATTTTCGGGACAGGGTTGCTGATGGAGGACCGATTGACGTTCGCCCCCCCATCCCCGGCCCTTCCCCCGCGAGGGGGGGAAGGGAGATATGATGCGCGCCGAGTGCGGGCTTATAAGAATTCACGAGTTGTGTCGATCTGCATGAAATAGTTTCGGTGGGCGCGGCCCACGCTTTGGTTATCCCCAGTTGTCTTTCACTGT
>JAGVKR010000823.1 GCA_020050375.1 Planctomycetales bacterium | reverse complement strand
GGTGAGCGGGCTGGCGGCGCCGGTCAGCCACTCGGCAAGTTGCCGGCGCCCACTTTCGCCATTGCCGATGGCGGGAATCGCGCCGTGCGTAGCGACCTGCACAAACCCGCGCGGCGCCACTGCGCCGAGAACATGCGGATTGCCGCGAACCTGAATCTGCGCATCGGCGATCGCGGCGCTGTCCTTCAATACAAATGCGGTCGGTGGCGACGGTCGCAGATAGTTGAGGTGCAGCAGTTGCTTGTCGAACGTCTTCAGTTTCGCGGAGAGCTCGTTGCGCTCTTTTTCGAGATCGACGAGCGGCTTTGGGTCAACCGATGCGGCGGCAGCCACTTTTTTCGCCGATTCGATCAACGGTTCGAGGTCTTTGAGGCGGGCTTCGGCAGCCGTTCGCTCGGCGCGCACGGCGGTCACTTTGCTTTCGTGCGTTCGCAAAGCAGCCTCGCGACGTTCGTACTCTTCGAGTGTTTCCGGGAGCTGAGCTTTCGTCACCGAGCTCCAGACGCCGCGCTCATCTTTGTAAGTCGACTCGGTGCTGGCGAAGATGCCGGCGAGTCCATAGTAATCGCCGACCGTGATCGGATCGAACTTGTGGTCGTGGCAGCGGACGCAGTTGAGCGTCATTCCGAGAAACGTCTTCCCCACCTTTTCGATCTGCTGATCGACCAGGTCCATCTGCATCACCAGTTTGTCGGCCTCGACGATGTTGACGTTCCCCAGGACGAGAAAGCCGGTCGCCGTCAACTGGTCCTGCCGCTCTTCGACACTTCGCCCCGTCAACAAGTCTCCCGCAAGTTGCTCGCGAACGAATAGGTCAAACGGCTTGTCGGCCCGCACGGCACGGATCACGTAGTCACGATAGCGCCAGGCGTGCTCGGCAGGAACGTTGTTCGCCGACCCGATCTGATCGGCGTATCCCACCAGGTCCAGCCACGGGCGGGCCCACCGCTCTCCGTAGGCCCGCGAGGCGAGCAATCGATCGACGACGGTCGCCCAGGCTTGATCCGAATGATCTTTGACGAACGCCTGAATCTCTTCGGCAGTCGGCGGCAGACCGGTCAGGTCGAGCGTGACTCGCCGCAGCCATGCATAACGGTCGGCGTCAGGCGAAGGGTGCAATCCCCTGGTTTCGAGGCTGGCCAGAATGAAGTTGTCGATCTCGACCAGCGGCCATTCCGTGCTCTTTACCGAAGGGGGAACCGCTTTGCTGAGCGGTTGATAGGCCCAGTGCGCCGCTGCCGCAGCCTGAGCGGGGCCGGCAGGCTTGTCGGTCGCCGAATCGTCGCGCGGATCAGGCGCACCACGGCGAACCCAGTCTTCGAGCAATGCGATCTCAGCATCGGACAACTTGCCGCCGGGGGGCATCTGCAAGTCCGCGTCCTGATAACGCACCGCACTGACCAGCAGGCTCTCGTCAGGCTTCCCGGGCACAACCGCCGGACCGGTGTCGCCCCCTTTTTCCCACCCCGGACGTGAATCGAGCTTCAGTCCCCCTTTGACCTTCTTCGCTGTCGCATGGCACTGGTAGCACCGCTCGATGAGCAAGGGGCGGATTTTCTGCTCGAAAAACGTCGCCTGGCCCGGCGTCAGCGGGCGCGGCTCCGATGCCTCGGCGGCCATCGGCGCGTTCATCACGATAGCAACGATTGCCGTCGAGATTTGGACTGCAAATTGCGGATGCATGACAAACAGTTTACCCGCAAAGAGAGGACACGTCGACCACGTTTTCAAGTGCCGCTCATACCAAGGCGCACGATTTGCGCTGCCAACCTCGTGCGCCTTTGGACGACTGGCGGGTGCCGGGGTCAAAGCGGCAAATCCATCGACCGCGTCAACTGCAGTCCGTGGAATCGATCCGAATCGGCGGCCGGCCGGCACAATCCACGAGCGTGGCCCCGTGGTCGGCGACGGGGCCACGCTTGCGACTTGGTTCCGGCCGTGCCTTCTCTCCACGAAGGGCTTGCACGCTGCGATCCGTGATCTACGGCGTCGCTTTGACCCCGGCACCCAAGGTGACTTCATCGCGCCCGATTCAAACCACGTACAGCGCAATCCCGACGTAAGTGCAGACGCTGGCGGCCATCACGAGCAAATGCCAGACCGCATGGAAGAATCGGCGGCGCTCGTCCTGGAGCAGAAACAACACTCCCAGCATGTAGCACGCCCCCGAGGCGATCACCAGCACACGGCAACCGACCGGCATGTCGATCAAAAGCGGCTTGAGGGCCAGCGCCGGAAACCAACCTAATGCGACGTACAACCCAAGCGAAACGGAATTGACCCGATCCCCGCGCAGCTTGTCCCATGCGCCGAGCAATGCGATGCCCCACACAACAGGCAGCATCCATTCCCAGCCATTCGGCAACAAGAACCGGATGAAATACGGCGTGCAACTCCCCGCGATGTACAGATAAATCGACGCCTGATCGAGCGTGCGAAAAAGTTGCCGGAGACGCGGCAAATGGAGCAGGTGCGAACAGGCCGACATCGTGAAGACCGACGTCAGCGAGACGGCGTAGGCAGCACAGCCGAGAGTCATCAGCACGTTTCCCTGTCGCGCCGCCGACAGGACGAGCCAGCTCCCCGCAACGAGGCTCGCCAAACCGGCCGCCGCGTGCGTCAGACCGTTCACCATTTCCTCCGCTGGACTCTGAAGCGGCGGATACTGGAAGAAGACGCCCGGCTGCGGCTCGCGCCGGCGGGCAAATCGCCTTTGCACGGCGACCAGACGGCGATAGAGATGGACTCGCAACGAATGCCAAGACGAAGACTGTGCCATTTCAACCTGCGCGGAACAATACTGACTTACGGGAAACGTAGCAGAAAGTCCAGCACAGGGCGAGGGCCTTGGCGATCGAACCGATCCCTGTGGCGGCGCCGAATGCCCGGTGTCGTGCAACAGAACGCACCACCCGCTCCGCATTCGCGCCACGCCGAATCGAAGACTATTTCGCCGCACGGATCCAGTCTTCGTTGAACAGCACGAGCGACTTCTGCATGGGATGTCCCCCTCCGTCGCCTTCGGCATGGCTTGGTTCTTGAATGCAAGAATCCGGCCGTCGCTCCGGGCGAGAAGGTGATAATACCGATCCGCGGTCGTGCCAGCCACCGATGTTCACTGAGTTGTGAAGCGTCGACGGATAGACCATGATGACCGCAGACGACGTTTTCGACGTGCGGCCCGCAAACGAGCGGGCATGTCACAAGCTTGCTTCAAATCACGAAGGAAGATCGCCATGAAGGTTGCCGCATTCACAACACCGCGATCGGCTGCTCGGGTGGCTCCGAGTGTCGTTCTCGGTGCCCTCGTCGTGCTGGGGTATGCAGCCGCCAGATTGTGGTCCGACGGTGAAATTCGCGCCGCAGACCCCAAGTCGGCAGCCGACGCGCCAACTCGCAAGTCGAACGGACCGCAATACAACGACAAAGGGGAATTGAAGCTCCCAGCCGATTTTTACACCTGGGTCTTTGTGGGGTCGAATCTCGGAATCGAATACCGCGAAGCCGGCGCGCCGGACGCGGCTCCCGAAAAGAACGCGGAAAAGCCGGACAAACTCCGGAATTTCCACAATATCTACATCCATCCCGAGGCGTATGAGCAATACGCCAAATCCGGAAAGTTTCCGGAGAAGACGGTGCTCGTGCTCGACATGTACAAAGCCGAGGCGGGCGAACCGAAAAGCGTCGTCTCGGACGGGCGCTTCCCCGGCAAACAAACCGGCGTGGCGGTTGCGGTGAAGAACAGTGCCCGACCCGACGGTGGCAAGTCTGACTGGGCCTACTACGAATTCGCGCTCGACCAGCCGGCCGCGAAGGCCTTCCCGAATAAGGCGTGCTACGACTGTCACCTGCAGCACGCCGACGACGACAACGTCTGGGTCCAGTTCTACCCGACGCTCCGGCGGCTGCGTGCCGACAAAGACAAACGGTGACGCCCCGGGGTCTGGTCTATCTTCCGGCAAGAGCGCCTGGCTGAACAGAGCCCGCATTCCCAGCGGAAAATGGCCCTGACTCCTCACATGAGCTGGCACCTGTCTTCCGAAGTGGACGGATCTGCTTTCGCTCTCACTTGACCTGAATGAGCTCGACGAGAAAGTGCAGCGTGGCCTTCGGCGGGATATCCGGCGGGGCGCCCCGATTTCCATAGCCCAGATCCGACGGAATCTCCAGTTCGATCATTCCCCCTTCGCCGACGAGCTGCATTCCCTCGGTCCAGCCGGCAATCACCCGATTCAGCGGGAAAGAAATCGATTCGCGCCGCTCGTACGAACTGTCGAAGACCGTGCCGTTGTCGAGCCAGCCGTGGTAATGAACTTCGACAGTTTGCGTCGCCTTCGGGGCTTTCCCTTCCCCCTTGCGGAGGACGCGGTATTTCAGGGCGGAGCTGGTCGTGGTGAACGTCGTCGGCGAATTCTCATCAAGCTTTCCCGCCCCTTTTGGGAGTTGCGGAAGGGGGGCCTCTTTTTTATCTCCTGCTGTCATCGCAATCTCCAAAATCAAGAAAAATCTCGCGACCTCGGCCGCGGGTGTAGAGCCGACATCGGCCTATTTCACTTCGATCAGCTCGAGAATGAAATGCAATCTAGCGTTTGGCGGGATGCCGGCTTGCGGAACGCCGCGATCTTCATACCCCAGCTTGGCAGGAATCTCCAATTCGAGCATGCTCCCCTCACTGATCAGTTGCAGGCCTTCCGTCCAGCCTTTGATGAACATGTTGGCGGGGTGCGTGATCGGCTTTCCTTTCCGGTATGAGCTATCGAACACTTTGCCGCCAGCGAGCCAGCCGTGATAGTTGACCTTCACGAGCGAATCCGCCTTGGGCGTTTTCCCTTCCGCTTTGCCTTTGCGCAGGATGCGGTATTTCAAGCCGGACTTGGTAGTCGTGAATGTTTTCGGCGGATCTTTGTCAATCTCTCCCGCCCCTTTGGGAAGCTCCGGAAGCGGAACTTCCTTTTCTTCTTCGGCATTCGATGCGACCGCCGACAAAAAGAGAGCCAACCCGAACAGGGCCATTCCGGTCCACTTTCGCAACTGCATTTGACGACTCCGACAATAAAAAAACGCGACAGATCAAACCGACCTTGCCGCCTTCGCCCTGCACATCATCGCCAGGAAGGCGCCACCGTTTCGGAAGCGTAGCGACAATAGCCACAGGACGCAAACCTGCTCGGAGCGGCGTGAAACCGAATCGGATTTTCCGTGCTATTGTGGATGGCCGGTGAATCTGATGAACTGATCACCGTCCCGTTTCGTCTCTCATTTCACTTCGGCAGATCGACATGGACCAGCAACCCGCCGCCAGCTCGATGACTCCGCGCCTCAAATCGATCGACGCCCTTCGCGGCTTCGACATGTTCTGGATTATGGGAGGCGACGCTCTCTCTCGCGAACTCGGCAAATGGCTTGACAAGCCGCTACTCGTCACGCAGTTGAAGCACGTCGAGTGGGAAGGATTTCACTTCTACGACCTGATCTTTCCCTTGTTTCTGTTTATCGTCGGCGCTGTACTCCCGTTCTCGCTGGCGAAATACAAAGCGTCGGGGGCGGTGCGCTCTGGCGCCTATTTCCGGATCTTCCGGCGGGCGGCCCTGTTGATTGCCCTCGGACTGATTTACAACCAGATCCTGCAACTCAACTTCAGCGAGTTCCGGTGGGCCGGCGTCTTGCAGCGCATCGGCATCTG
>JAGVKR010000333.1 GCA_020050375.1 Planctomycetales bacterium | reverse complement strand
TCAAGTCTCAAGTCTCAGCCTGTCACGAACCGCGGGGGAGTCTCTTAAGGCGGTGCGGCAAGGGCCTCGTTTCGGACCGGTCGGCACCGGCGAGCAACCGTTGCAATCGCACCGATTTCATCATTCCCGTGTCGAGAAAAGCGTCCCGGGGAAACGTCGACAACATTGTCCGGGCGATCTCTTCGCGAAGCTCTCCCAGCCGACCGCCGGGCAAGGTCGCGTCAGGGAGCGACGTTCGCAAACAGACGAAATACAGGTCCCAGACTTGGAGTTCGGCGGCGCTCCAACTGTCCTGGAGTTGTTCTTCCCCGAACTCGCGCGCCCGTTCGGCGTCGAAGGCAAACTCGGCGAGTCCGTAGCGCCGCACGAGGTGCCCCACCAGAACGTCGGTCCAGCGTTCCAGGCGACGCCTGAGCCGGTCGAGGGGAGCGACTTCGTCCACTGTGAGACAGGAATTTTCGGTCATCACCTGCAGAGCGCGGTGCCGAACCGCGGCGTGCTGGACGAGTACGCTTCTGGCGATCGGGTTTCCGCACACTTCACGTGCAGCACAGTCGCCGGCCGACAGGACGGCACCCCAGACACGGGCGACCAGCTCGCCGACGAGGACATCAGCCAGCAGCGATTTTGTCCGCTGCCACAACAACTCGCGCCGTTGCGGAGACGCGGTCGCGATTTCGACAGGGAAATCAGTCAACCGCGCCAGCCACAAGCGACTTTGCGCACGAGAGCAACTCCAATAGCGCTGGAGCGCATCGAGTGGAAAGGGCCGGCCCGATTCGATCAGGTTCGGACTATGGGCCGAGATCAGAGCGGTCAATTCGACGAGCGCACGCAGATTCACGAAACGGTCTCCGCCGCGGACAGCGACTGCCTTCGTTACGTCCCCTACGTTTGATGCAACCGCAATTGCAGTGCCGAATGACGACAGAGTTTGCTCTGGTTGCAAGTTCCTGCCGGGCCGCCAGTTTCACCTGCAACCCCGTCGCGGCGGCCGCCGGGCGCGCGTTGCGTTTTCGAATCATGTTCAGAAAACGCCACAGCGCGCCGCCACGCGGGCTCAGTCGACTTCGGCGTCGAAGACGCGGACCATTCTCCAGGTCGGCTTGTTCTCTTCAATGAACTGCAGGTGCCGCGGATGCTTCTGGTAGGCGTCGTGATCGGCCATCGAGCGAAAGACGACGTGCAGACCGACGTCGAATTCGCGATCGTTGACCGGTCGGGCGAGCGAATCAGACAAAACGCCGGCGCTAGAGTACATCACTCCCGGATGGCCGGTCAGGTGTTTTCGACAGGACTCGACCAGTTTTTGGCACGCCTCGAGTGAGCCGTCATGCAGCGTGAAATAGACATTGTGGACGAGCATTGGCGGCACAGGGGACGACATTCCAGATTCTCCGGGGTTTCGCTACATTCGGGGCAGACGATCGACACGCATTATAAGACGCTAACAATGCAACGGGAATACGCCAACCACGGAGTGCGATTTCGCTACCCTGCCGAATGGGAAGTGAGCGAACAGCGCGACGCGAGCCAGGTTTCGATCACCGTTTCGAGCCCCCACACGTCGTTCTGGACAGTCACCTTGCTCGCCGACCGGCCCGATCCGAACGACATCGTTGCCGCCGTCCTCGACGCCTTCGAGGAAGAATACGACGAGCTCGATGTGTACCCGGCGCGGGCCGTGATCGATCGTCATGCGGCCGTGGCCCGTGATATCGACTTCGTCTGTCTGGAACTGCTCAACGTGGCCCGCGTCCGGGCCTTCCGCACGCCGCAATTCACCGTGATGGTGCTCTATCAGGGAACCGACAACGAGATCGCCGAATCGGGGCAGACTCTCGAGCAGATGACAAAGAGCCTGTCGTTTGCGACGGCAGCGGATTCTGACGACCGGGATGATGACGACCGGGAGTGACAAAGCTGCGGACAGAAAGCCGGCAAGGGGCCCTCAGTCTTCGATTGGCTTGACCCATTGCAGGTTTTCGACGCGATACATCGGCTTGCCGTTGCGATCTTTGACAGACGAGTCGATGCGCCCCTGCACGAGAATGACGTCGTCTTCGATGAGCGTCTCGATCTTATCGTCACCGACCAGCATGAACGATCCCCCGTAGGTATCGTCTTCCGCCAAGGCATCTTCGCTGTAGCGCAATCGCCATCCACCGACTTTCGCATCGCGCGAGATTGTTCCTCGAAGCCAGGTATAGCCGCGCTTATCGTATTTGTAGGGATTTCGACGGGGCTTCCGGTCCTTCCGCGAAATGCTGTCTCCATCGTCGACGGCTCCCGCCGATTCGATTTGCTTCGGAGAAACGAATTCGTCGTCGCCGAACGCCGCCAATGTCTCTTCGGATTCATCTGTCAGGCCGCTCAAACGCGCCGGGGGCCTCTCGAGACTACTGGTGCCATTGCGACGAATGGTTTCCTCTTCCTCATTGGCCGGCGTTCCCAGCGATGATGGCGGCGCTCCCGCTTCGCGAGGATTCGGGACGTTGTTCTGTCCCTTTGTCGGGGCGTAATTGTTTTTCAGGCCCGGAGCCTCGCCCGTGATCTGTCCGGTGGGCGGCGCGCGCCCCGGCTGATACGTCGTCGGCGGACTCACAACTCCCGGAGGAGGACCATACCCTCCCTGCGGGAACGCTGAATAAGGCCCGGCGTTGCTGTATCCATTCGGAAAGTACGACTGGCATCCGGCCAGATTGGCGAGCGCCAGCCCCATCAACACGATTGGTCGGGTCTGCATGACGTGGGTCCTTCGAGGCGAAAATCGCGGTTCTACCGCGATGCGGGATTTCGCGGCGGGGATTGTAAACATCCGCAGGATCGTGTCCATCCCGGTTTTTTGGGGACGTCGACTCCCATTGACGGAAACTTCAACGGCCGATATTCGTTACGCCCCGTTTGTCAGACTCGCACGTCGCTGCGACGTCATTCCCCCCGTCTCCGAGAGCAAATCGGCATGGAACCGCTGCTGATGGTGTGTCTCGTGCTGTCCGCCGCCGGCCTTGGGCAGTCGGCGTTGCTGCTGCTCCATGCCTGGGAGCATCGCCGATACCATCGCAGTCGACTCGTGGCCGAGCTCAAGCCGGGAATTTCGCCCCGGGTCTCGCTGTTCATCCCCTGCAAGGGGGTGGATGTCGGGATGGAGGCGAATCTGCGAGCGCTGTTCGAGCAGCGGTATCGCACAGTCGAACTCTGCTTTCTCATCGAGTCCGATCGCGATCCAGCCACTGACGTCGTGCGCCGGCTCGAAACTCAGTTTCCGCACGTCGCCTGTCGGCTGATTTTTACCGGCAGTGCCGATGATTGCGGACAGAAGGTTCACAACCTGATGCGCGGGACGGCGACGATCTCTCCGGAAACACAAGTCCTGGCGTTCGTCGATTCCGATGCGCGACCGCATCCGCATTGGCTGGCGCGACTGGTCGACCGCCTGCAGGGCGACAAGTTTGCCGTTGCCACGGGGTATCGCTGGTACGTGCCGGTTCGCCCGACGCTCGCCAATCGCCTGCTCTCGGCCATCAACAACACGATCGTCGGCGTGATGGGGCCGCACGGTTACAACCTGGTCTGGGGAGGGGCCTGGGCGATTCGGGCCGACGTGTTTCATCGGATCGGATTGCCCGCCGCCTGGCGCGGAAGCCTGAGCGACGATCTCGTCGTCAGCCGCCTTGTTCACGAGGCCGGATTGAAGGTCGTTTACGAGCCACATTGCCTCGTTCGTTCATCAGCCGACTTCACGTGGTCGACGCTGGCAGAGTTCCTGCGGCGGCAATACGTGGTGGCCCGCGTCTATGCGCCAATCTGGTGGCGATTCGCCGCCCTTTCGGCGGGTGCGACGAATCTGGTCGTCTGCGGGCTCGCGGGACTTGCCGTCTGGTGGGCTTCAACCGGCGGACAATGGACAATCCCCGCCCTGACTTTGCTGGCCTGCTACCTCATGAATGCCGGACGTGCGGCTGTAGCGGCCCGCGCCGTTCGCCCGTTCGTCGATGTGACGGACGGCAAATATCAACGCGTCGCACGGATCAACATCTGGGGCTGGCCCCTCGTATCGCTCGTCGTCGGACTGGGCCTCGCGGCTTCGGCCTTCGGACGGACGCTCGTATGGCGCGGCATCCGGTATCGTCTCGAATCGCCGAGTTGCACGACGATTCTCAATCGCACATCAGACGATCGGCCGCCTCTGGCACCGGTCAACGCAGCTTCCACACGCGCCGCTTGAGCATTCGTCGTCAGACACGATTCATTTCACGTCACAAACCACCGTCGATCGATAATCGATTGGATCGTTCGGACCCGGTCGGGGGAACCCGCTGATGGATATCGTACTTTGGGATACTCGACACGGCGGAGCCTTCAAGGATTTCGCCGGCGGGTTTGGCGTCGGCCAGTTTCGCGGCTCGGGACTGCGCGCGAAGGTCATCGAGCACTTTTACCGCCGTGACTTTCGCGCCCCTCCCCTGGCCTACGGATATCTCGCGGCCGGACTGAAGCAACTCGGACACACCGTCACCTACGCGCTCGAAGAGACACCGACGGCGGACCTGTACATCTTCAATCCGGCGCTCATGACGCTCCCTTACGAGCTGTCGGTCATTCGTCGGTTGAACGAAACGGCGCCAAAAACCCGGATCATCGTCTGCGGCCAGGTCGCCAGCACGCTGCCCGACAGTTTCACGGGGCTCGATTGCCTGGTGCTCAAAGGAGAACCCGAGCAAATCCTGCTGAAGCTCGACGAAGTCCTCGCCTCGAATGC
>JAGVKR010000158.1 GCA_020050375.1 Planctomycetales bacterium | reverse complement strand
CGTGTTCGGGTCGACGCGATTGTCGACGAAGTCCAATGTGCCGCGATGGGGAAAACCGTCGTCGACGGCCAGTCCCAGTAGAACAATCACAGTGGTGGACTCTCTCGACTCGAGCGTCCCCTCGCGGACCCGCTGTCCGATGGTCAGAATCGTCCGTTCGTCGACATCGAAGTAGACGTGCATCGGGTCGACGGAGACGAGCGTCGTCAGTTTCGTGGTGTCGGCGTTGACCAGATTCTCCTGGTCGATGAGCGTGCGGCTGATCTTGCCCGAGATCGGTGCGGCAATTCGGGTGAAGTCGACATCCAGTTGCGCGCGTTTGACTTTGGCCAGCGCCGATTCCACATTGGCATCGGCCTCTTTCCTGGCGGCGTCGGTGCGATCGAATTCCTCCTGACTGGCGGCTCCGCGCTTCTTCAGTTCCTCCATCCGCTTGAAGTCTGTCGTCGCCTTGTACTGCGCCGCCAGAGAGCTCGCGAGCGCCGCCTTCGCCGCGTCCAGGTCGGCGTCGTATTGCCGTGGGTCGATCTGGTAAAGCGGATCTCCCTCGACGACTTCGCTGCCCGGCTCGAACGTCACGGCCTTCAGAAATCCGGCGACGCGCGCGCGGATCTCAATCGTTTCAGCGGCTTCGGTCCGACCGGTGAAGTCGACGTGATCGACGATTTCTTTCACCACCGGTTGGCTGACGATCACCATGGCCGGCGGCAGCTTCTGCGTCGCCGGGGCAGCGCGCGAATGATCACATCCCGACGAAACCAAATTCAATGCGAGTGCCACCGTGAGGCAGGTGGAAACGCGAAATGGACGGTTCATGGCGATTCAACTCCGACTGTCTGCGGCGTTCGCATCGTTGGAAGTCGAGGGAGATTCCCTTCGAAGAATCCGTGCCATTCCGACGATCGGCGTCCACTGGGGACGGATCGCTCTCGGCAGTGTTCTGCTGCATAGCGATCCGGGCCACTCCACCACCTTGAAGACACACTCTATCGGCCGGCACTTGTTTCTACAATCGCCCGATTCTCAAGCATCGTACATCGCCGATCCGACTCCGAGCCTTGATAAACGCCGATTGACGATCGACAATTCGGTCGCGTTCGACCGATTTGGCCGACGCATTCCGGTCGCTGGCAGTCGTGTGAGGAATCTCGAATGGGGATGCGTGTGGGAGTTGTCGGCAGCGGGTTTGTCGGATCCACGGCTGCTTGCGCCATGGTCATGCAGGGGATTGGACGCGAGATCGTCCTCGTCGATCAGAACGCCGCTCGGGCTCGGGCCGAGGCCGCCGACTTGCAGCACGCCGTCCCTTTCGCCCGGCCCCTGCAGGTCACGGCGGGAGATTATGCAGACCTGTCCGAGTGTCAGGTGGTCATTATTGCGGCCGGTGTCAGTCAACGGCCGGGCGAGACCCGATTGCAATTGCTGGCACGCAATGCCGTCGTTTTTCGCAGCGTCATTCCCTCGGTTTTGAAGGCTGCGCCGAATGCGGTGCTGGTGATCGCCACGAATCCGGTCGATGTGATGACCCACATCGCCACATTCTATGCCGGTCAGTGCGGAGTGCCCGCCTGCCGTGTGCTCGGTTCCGGAACAACGCTCGATACGGCTCGCTTTCGGACTTTGCTGGGAACCCATTTCAAGGTCGACGCCCGCCACGTCCATGCCTATGTCCTTGGCGAGCACGGCGACTCCGAAGTGCTGACCTGGTCGCTGGCCACGATTGGCGGCGTGAAACTTGAGGAGCTCGCCAGCGGACGAGGGCTGACGTTCGACGACAGCGTCAAGGAACAAATCGATCAAAACGTGCGTCGGGCCGCCTACACCATCATCGAGGGGAAGGGGGCAACCTACTATGGAATCGGGGCGGCTTTGGCTCGAATCGTCGACGTCATTGTCCACGACCAACGTTCCATTCTGACGGTTTGCACACGGCTTGAGGACCTCTGTGGTAGCGGTCCCGTCACTTGTTCATTGCCACAAGTGATTGGAGGCTCTGGCGTTTTGGAAAAAATCCCATTGACGCTCCACCCTCGGGAGAATGCCGCTTTGCTGGAAAGTGCCACGCTGCTGCGACGTGTGTTCGATTCGCTGCCGCCACTGGCGTAGGTCTCGAGCGATTGCACTTCATTGGCATCAACGTCCGCCCTAACACGGCGGGAGACTTGCCCCGCCTTGCCCAAACTGCCCGATCAGTTCCGGGGTTGTTTTCGATTCAATCAGATCAGGTCGCAAGACCGATAACTGAGTAATAATCGTTACCCGGTCTGAATCGTGTCGTTCGAGGCCCGCTTCCGTAAATTCGTTTGCCGAGCATGCATCTTCGCTTCTCGTTATTTCTGGGAATGCTCGTGTCAACCACGGTGGCACTGGCCGAATCGGCGCCGAAACCACCTGCGTTCGTGCGCGCAGCGATGATTGAAACGAAAGTTGTCGGGAATCGGTCCGCAGGAAGCAGCAACGTTGTCCGGGTCTCAAACGAATCAACCGAGGCGACCCGGCCTTCCAGCGAAGACTCGGGTCCCCCTCCGAATCGCCCGGTGCCGACTGTCGACAGATCGGGCGCACGGCCGCTCACCGCCGACCCTGTCCCGGCAAAATGGGGAAATATCGAATCGCCGTTGCTGACACCGACTGTCCCGCCGCAAGTCGATTACCTTCTGGTCCGCCCTCCCTTTAAGGTGGCCCAGCAGGAATGGGGGAACGGTTTCGAGCAAAGCGTCGTCGATCCCGATGAGACCTATCACCACGGTCCTGTGTATTGTCCCGGAGTCGACCTTGATCGTCCAGACGGCCTGGCGCCGATTGGCGTGTTCGGCGATCACACACTCGCGGCCGGCGGCCAGTTCCTGTTCTCCTATCGCTACAACAACACCATCTTCGATGGCAACCGCGACGGCACGGGCAACGTGAGCACAGCCAGCGTGCTCGCCAATTTCCCTGTCGCTCCGACCCGGATGCAAACGCAGCGACAAACGGTTCTGATGGAATATGGTGTCACCGACGACCTGACGTTGCTCGCCTTGCTCCCCTTCTGGGACATCAGCATCAATCAGGTGACGCGCGGGGGGCCGGGTATCGTCAACTCTAACGGCGATCCGGGAGACATCATCTTCGAAGCGCTCTACGTCGTCTGGCGCGGCGATCGGCAGCAGGTGCACTTGAACCTGGGGATGCAATTCCCGACGGGTGTGCAGGAGTCGGAGCGCTTCCCGCCAACTCCCGATTCGCCCGATAAGTCGTACCCGCTGCGGACGACCTCCGGAACCTACGACTTCATGCCCGGCGCCACTTACCGCGGTCAAACCGACAACTGGACATGGGGCGCGCAAGGGGTGGGAATGATCCGCTTCGGCCTCAACAACTTCGACTACAAGCTTGGAAACTCGGTCGACCTGACCGCTTGGCTGGCGCGGCGGCTTTCCGACAATTTGAGTCTTTCGGCGCGCCTCGACGGAAACATCTGGGGCAATATCTTCGGAGCCGATCCGCGGCTCAATCAGCTCCTTGTGCCGACGAACCGGCCCGACCTTCAAGGGGGCCGACGGATCGACCTCTTGTTCGGCATGAATCTGTTCGTGCCCGGCAATTATCTGCCCGGACAATGGTTCTCGGTCGAAGGGGGCATCCCGGTTTACCAATCGCTATTCGGCCCGCAGCTCAAGGCCGACTGGACGATCACCGCTGGTTACAATCTGCGGTTCTGATCGCATCCGCAATACGTGCTGATTGCGGGCACAGTGACACGTGTGTGCTTCGCGCGTCGCTGCTCGAACGACGCGGCGCCAGCGACCGCGTTGCCCCTCTGGCGGGGCCGGTGTAGACTGCGGCTGTCGTCGGTGCTCGTCGTAGAGATCGACTTCCCATTGCGGGCCCTTTCTCGGGAGCCGGTCTCATGGCTGCATCGCGCTCGATTCTCTGCCTGCTTATGGCGAGTGTCTTCTACGGTTGTGGGGGCGCGACCGAAAAGAAACCGGAGAAGAAGGGAATCATCCACAAAACGACGCAGGATGTCGGCAAGTTCGATCCGGAGGCCAAGCAATTGGTTGTGAGCGACCAGAAGGCCAACGCGACCGATCCGATCACGGGGCCGCTTTCGGTTTACGGACCGGCGGTCGAGAACATCGCGAAGATGAAGATCAAAATGGAGATTGAAACCTTCAACGCCGCCGAAGGGCGCTATCCCAAGGACTACGAAGAGTTCATGGAGAAGATCATCAAGGGGCGCGACATTCATTTGCCGGTGTTGCCCTACAAGGGGCGTTACCAGTACGACGAAGCCACGCGTGAGCTGGTCATCGTTCGCGACGAGGAAGATGCGAGGAAATCCGGCCAGGAGATTCCCGCTGCCGACGGACAGACCTCACAGACCTCCGAGAAGGCGGACTGAATGAGCCAACTCCCCCCGTGGGGGCAGGACGACCTGCCCGAACCTCTCCCGTTTTCGGTCCGGAACGTATTCCGCACGATCGGGCCGGGGGCGATTCTGCTGGCCGCTTCGATCGGCGGAGGCGAATGGCTGATTGGCCCCACGACCGCCGTCACGCACGGCGTCGGAATCTTCTGGATCGCGACGACGGCGATCTGCCTGCAACTGATCTTCAACCTGGAAGCGATTCGCTACACGCTGTACACCGGCGAGCCGATTTTCACGGGGATCATGCGGCTGAAACCCGGCTCGACGCTCTGGGGAAGCGTGTATGTGGCGCTCACGATTGTGCAACTGGGGGTGCCTGCGCTGGCCAAGAGCAGCGCCGCCGTCGTGCTCGCCATGGCGCTCTGGCGATCGCCCGGCGACTCCGATGCCGGGATGCTGCTGTACTTCACCTACGGCGTCATGGCGCTCGGTGTGATTCTGCTGATGTCAGGCAAGAAGGTGGAACGGACCCTGGAAATCCTTTCGTGGGGGATGATCGCCTATATCTTCGTGTTTCTCACGTTCGTGAACGTCCGTTTCGTCCCGGCCGAGCACTCGCTGAAAACGGCGCTCGGTTTTTTCCAGTTCGGCTATCTGCCTGATGAGCTCGACATCATGCTGCTGGCGACCCTTGCTGCGACGGCCGGATCGGGAGGCATCGGCAACATGACGCTCTCCAATTGGGCACGCGACAAGGGATTCGGAATGGGGGGCAAGGTCGGCGCGATCGGCGGCGCCTTCAGCGGCGATCACTCCGAACCGTCGCACGTCGGTAAAGTCTTCCCCCTCACGACTGAAAACCTCAGGCGCTGGTCGACGTGGTGGCGGTATGTGCAGATCGATCAGGTCTGGCTGTGGGCTCTCGGGTGTTTCCTCGGGATGTATCTCAACGTCAACATGGCGACGGCGATCATCCCTGCCGATAAGGCTCTGGAAATGAAAGGGATCGCCGCCGGCACGTTTCAGGCCGACCATCTCGCCGAGCACTATTGGTCGGGCCTGAAGATCCTCGCCCTGCTGAATGGCTTTTGGATTCTTTTCTCGACCCACCTCGGGAACACCGACGTCCTGGTGCGAACGGTCACCGACATCACCTGGACGGCCAGCAGCCGGGCCCGGGCCTGGCGCGGCGGCAGCATCTCGGCGATCTACTATACGTTGCTCATGATCGTCACGGTCTTTGGTGCGATTGCTGTGCGGTATGGAACCGCCATGCAGCTCTTCACGTTCCTCGGTTCCATCGCCAACATCGTGCTGGCACTGGGAGCGGCGCAGATTCTGCTCGTGCATCGCAAGCTGCTGCCGCCGGAACTGCGCCCATCGCTTTGGCGACAGGGGGGGCTTGTCGCCTGCGCGGGATTTTACACATTCGTCAGCGCCTGCGTCGTTTACAAGCAGATCTCGGATCTCATCTGACCGACGCCTACGGTTCGAAGTTCTTGAAGAACTCCCGAAGTGTGGGATCGTCATCCGTGGCAGAGGGAGCGGTCGGATCAACGGGAGGCAGCGGCGCGCCGGTTGCCGGCGTTCCCACCGCAGGCTCTGACGACTTTTCCGACGCCGACGAATCGGGCTTTCGCCCACGCTGCAAAAAATCGAAGACCTTCCACCCTTTGCGGGGAAGATTTGTTTCCGGATCGCAGGCGTCAATATCGTTCGGAGCCTCATCATTCGGTTCGCTGCCGGTCTGTCCGATTGGCCCGGGAGGTCCATCAGGCGGCGAGATGCCCGTTGCCGCCGATTGGTGTCGATCGGCAAGCGTCCCATCGGGCATCCAGTCGGTCCCGGTTTCGAGCGGCTGGCTCGCGCCGGGGGGAGACTGCCCCTCGTCACTCGCACGACCCGCCAGATTGCGGTCGAAGATCGTTTCTTCCGCCGAGACCAGCGATGACCCTTCCGGCGGAATTCCCGGATCCCCGCCGACGACCGCCACCGGAGAAGTCGGCTGCCCCTCCGAAAAATCGAGCTGTCCCGAGTCGGGCTCGTCGAGCACGCCCGACGACCGCTGCTGGCGGCTCAGTGATGGGCCGTAGTCTTTAGTGTCTTCGTCATCGACCTGATGCGATCGATCGGTCGGGATCGGCGGAATATCCTGCGTTGTCGATTGCAGGTCATCCTCACCTGTGACTTCTTTGGGAGGATCGGGAGTGAACTCGAATACGAACTTGAGGGGACCGACCACCAGCGTCGAACCGGGCGCAACGGGGATATCAATTTCCGGCGGGATCGTCACCCCGTCGATTTCCGTCCCGTTGGCGCTTCCCAGATCGCGAACCAAAACTCGCGATTCTTCCACCCTGATGATGCAGTGCTGGCGGCTCACCTGCCCCGAAGCGATTCGCAGGTTGCAATCGCTGCTCCGGCCGATGACCGTTTCCGGCCCGAGGCGGACTTGCTTCGCGCTGGCCTTTTCGTTGGTAACGACGAGCCTGACTTCCATTCGGTGACACAGTCTGCTTGGATTTACGACGAATGGACACCGCCGCATGATCGGCGGCGACCGCCGACACGCGCCACATATCATACACAAGGAGTTCCGTCGCTCACAAATGAAAACAGAGGCGGTTTTTCCTCTGCCGGTCCTTTGGAAATCCGAAATTCGCAGTTTGCTCATGCCGCTACGGCCGTGTTCGGCAACCGGTGGTTGTTCTCACTCCTGAGAAACCGGGATCATGGATGTTGTACGATGATTGACGACAGGTTCGGCCGGCGGCTAGGTTAATGAATGTTTGATATGGCTTGGCTCACGATGGGCCGCGTCATCCGGCAATGACTGCCCCATTGCGCGATGCTGTTGCGCGAGCGGGGTTTTTGTTTTTCCCGCGTCGGCAGAGATGCGGTCACGAAGCTCAACCAGCCGCTGACTCGTCCGATTCGGCTGGATGGCCCACCGGACAGGAGACCACCACGATGCAACGCCGGCGGTTCTTCAAGTGGGCGTCGCTGATCTTGGGCGGGTTGTACGTCCTATTCGCGGCGGTTCCCGGAATTGGATTGCTGATCGAACCGTTACGCCGGCGCAACAAGCGTGCCGCAAGCCGGCGGCTGTTGAAGCTAGCCCACATTGCGCACCATTTTCGGGAGGAAAGCGACTCCTGAGTGTTTAAGTGATTGTATGAACGGTCACTCGAACACAAGCAGGAGGCGCGAAT
>JAGVKR010000389.1 GCA_020050375.1 Planctomycetales bacterium | reverse complement strand
GGAAACAACAACGGCCTGCCGAGCTGTCTCGACCTTTCGACGGGCCGCGTCGTCTGGAAGCGGCGTGGACCAGGGGTCGGATCGGCGGCCGTCGTCGCTGCCGACGGAATGCTCTACTTTCGTTACCAGAACGGCGTGGTGGCTTTGATTGAAGCCTCCGAGCGCGGATACAACTTGAACGGGACGCTCGAAATTCCCGGCGCCGGGGGAGACAGTTGGGCGCATCCCGTTGTCGCGAACGGCCATGTGTATCTCCGCGAACAAGAGACGCTGTGGGTCTACGATCTGCGGATCGACGCCGACTCAAACCCGTCTGTTGACCCGACGTCCCCCGCTCCGATCGATCACCCGGCTGCGACCGCGTTGCGGAAGCGAGGCCTCTCGATCGAACGGCTCTCCGCCGTCGCGCCGAAGCGCCCGGTTACGAATGCCGAGACCGTCGGCTCAACTCCGCGCCAGCCGCGCGCGGCATCGGAGCGAGGCCGCCGCCTCTACGAATTTGTGACCGACTCGACCTCAAGAAAGCGGACTGCTCCACCGCTGATCGCCGTCCTCACCGACGCGCACCTGGCCCCCGACGGAACGGTCGCCGGGGATCTGGTGGACCTTTTGAAAGACCTGCCGGGACCGTTGGTTGTGAACTTCGCGGGGACGGCTCTCTCCGACACGGGACTTCAGCAGCTTCACTCTCTGAGCAACCTGGCGGGATTGAACCTCGAACTTTGCAGCCGTGTCACCGACGTCGGGCTGGAACACCTCGCGCCGCTGAAGCCGCTCCGCGTGCTGATTCTCGCCGGCACCGGCGTGACGCACACCGGCATGCAACATCTGGCGAAGAGCAAGAGCCTGGTTGCGCTCGACCTGGAAGTGTGCGACGGCATCACCGCCGCCGCCGGCGAGCCACTGGGAACGATGCGACAGCTCCGAGCTCTCATCCTCAAGAAAACCGGTTTCGAACCGAACCGCGTCACCGACGCCGGCTTGCAAAAGCTCCAGGGGCTTTCGAATCTCGAAGTCCTGAATCTGTATGGCAACGCCGTGACCGATGCCGGCCTGCCGCACTTGAAGCCGTTCGTGAAACTGCGCGAGCTCAACCTCAGTCTGCTTCCCATCACCGATGCGGGCCTGCCGCATTTGCAGTCGCTGGCGACTCTGGAGCATCTCGAACTGCTCTACTCCGAAGGGTTCTCCGGCCCGACACTCACGGACGCCGGGGTCGTATTGCTGAAGCCGCTAACGAACCTGCGGTCGCTCAACCTCACTGGCTCGAAGCTGACCGACGCGGGATTTGACCATTTGGGTGGACTCAAAAAACTGACGACGCTGCAAATCGTCCGCACTCGTGTGAGCGCCCACGGCGTGAAGGCGTTTCAGACAGCTGTTCCCGAATGCGAGATCGTTCGGTAGCAGGCGGCCGCAGGAAGAGAACGACATTGTATTGTCGTGCCGCCACACCCCTGGTAGAATAGTATACATATGAATACTATTCCGCTACAGGGGGCGCAGCGCCATGAACTGGATGTTGACGGACATGAACTCCTACTTCGCGTCGGTGGAGCAATTCCTCCGACCGGAGCTGCGCGGTCGTCCCGTGGGCGTGATTCCCGTCGAGACGGACAGCACCTGCGTGATCGCCGCCAGCCACGATGCCAAGCGCCGCGGCGTGAAGGTTGGCACAAGAGTGCCGGAGGCGCGGCGTTTGTGTCCGGGAATCGTGCTCGTTCAGGCCCGCCCCGGGATTTACGTCCAGATCCATCACCGCCTGCTCGAAAGCGTGGACAAATGCGCCAAAGTCCATCGAGTTTATTCGATCGACGAATGGAACATCCAATTGCGGGGAGAAGATCGGCATCCCGAGCAGGCGCGGAACCTCGCGAGGCGGATCAAGCAGCAACTGCTTGACGATTTCGGTCCCTGGATGACGTGTTCGATCGGCATCGCGCCGACGCGTCTCCTGGCTAAGATCGCCAGCGATCTCCAGAAGCCCGACGGCCTGACGCTTTTGCCGGTCGATGATCTGCCCGATCGCCTGGAGCACCTGCCACTCGAAAGCCTGTGCGGGATCAGTCGCGGCATGCTCGCCCGTCTCGATCGGCATGGGATCCGGAACGTCCGCGAATTGTGGGAGGTGAGCCGGGAACAGGCTGTCCGAATTTGGGGATCGGTTTCGGGAGCCCACTGGTGGACCGGCTTTCACGGTCACGATGAGCCCGAGCTGTCGACACGCCGGCGTTCGATGAGCCATGGCAGCGTGCTGGAGCCCCGTCTCCGCAACGAGGAAGGGGCCCGTGGCGTCCTGGTGCGGCTGGTCTGCAAGCTGGGCCAACGGCTGAGGCGCGACGGGTACTTTGCCCGGCGCCTGCGAATCGTCGTCAAAGACGTGCGTGGCGGTTGTTTTTCGGACGAGATCGGCTTGCCGTACGTGTCCGACACCCCGACGCTTTTGCAGCAATTCGACAAGCTGTGGCAACGACGCGCGTCCAGCGGTTGTCCCATCCAAAAAGTGGACGCGTGCGTTTCGGGCCTGGCACCGACGTCGCAAGTCGCGCGCTCCCTCTTTGACGAAGTCGAGAAGTTGCAGCGGGTCTCACAGGCGATCGATCAGATCAACAGCCGCTGGGGACCATCCACCGTCTACTTCGGACCGGTGCACCACTATCGCCACCCCATGGAAAACAAAATCGCGTTCAGCCGGATTCCAGACGAATCTGACTGATGCGATCCGAAAAATCGACGCCATTCCAGCGCCCCGGCCGCTCAATCCGGTGGGATTCTCTTCCGCACAGCGATCATATCGAGCGTGATCGTCCGGCCGGCTTTCCCGGTGCCGGCAACGATTGCTTTCGAAGCGGCTGGCGGTCGCTTTGGATCGTAGTAGCTCGGCCGGATCTCGTTGAGCTTCGTGCTCGCCTCTTCGGTCGACACGTAATAGGTCGCTTTCGCCAGATGCCGAAAGTCGCTGCCGGTTTTGTCGAGAATCTTTTCCAGCGTTCCGAAGATTTCCCGCGTCTCCTCGGCGCCATTCATTGGAGTCGTGCCATACAAACCCGAGATATAGATCGTTTCGGGCGCGTTGACACGCGTCACGCGACAGAACACCGGCGATGCCGTCATTCCGGGAGGGGTGACGTACTCGACGGCTGATTCGACGTTGCTCGGGGTCGGCCCGCCCCATGCAATCAGTTCGATCTCGATCGGGAGCGATGAGCTCCATTCGACGAACACAAGCGGCGGAGTCGGCGCAGCCCCGAAGAACTTGACAATTTCCCGCTCCGCATCGCCGATCGCTGAGATCGGTCCGAGGAACGACTTGATCTGCACCACGTGATCCAGCGTCAAATCCAGGTGAGTCAACGTCCGCTTCAGACTTTCAAGCGTCAGCCGCGTCGCCTCGGCTGCATCCTTCGAGGCCTCGGCCTGGCCGGAGATGTAAACGCGCCGTCCAGGGGGAAGCCGCGCGGCGTCGCTGCCATTGAGTGTCCCGGAAAGCGGCGGCTCCGCCTTCCATCGTTTTACTGCATCGTTCGAGCCGGTCTCGTCAATGATGACAGCATCGACGGCGACAGACGCCCCGGGACGAGCCAGCTTGCCGACGACGAAGCTCGTGGCCGGCTTCTCGGGACCGGAAAACTTTTTTCCCAGGACCGAACGAACCGATTCGGCAGCACTGTTGTCGGCGACACAGATGTTGAGTTTTACGACCTTGTCCCACCCCTTCGCCGACCGGCTGATGAGTCGTTCAAGACGCCCGAGCAAGCCGTCGAATTGTTCCGCCGGATTTCCCGCGGCAATCACCTGACCTTGCGCGTCGAAAGGAAAAAGCTGCGACGTATGCACCAGCCCCACCGCCCCCACCACGACGGCCGCCGAGCTGCCCGTTGCCGGATCGACGTCGACATGTTGCGGCGGCGCCGACTGCAGGCGCGAGTCGTCGGCAGATTCGACCTCGACAACACTCAACCCCACCAGCGAAAAGAATCCAAGCAGTCGGAGCGACAACGAAAGACGGGACATAATGATTCCTCAGTGAGTGTCACGAGACAGGGCGGTGACCGGCATTGTAAAGAGACGGCTTCGGCGCCCCAAGCGCACGACGAATGGCAGACAATCCACTCTCAACCATTTTTCCGGCATCGCAGGTTGGGCACGGGCGCTATAAGCCACAGAGTCGATAATGATTGCACTGCACCAACACCTTGCATTTCGTTGACACAACCCCTCGGAGTGGTAGAATCCGGGGTGGTCTTTCGCGGGGCTTCGTGTATTTCGCACCATCCGAAGATTGTCCATACTGTTCGGCAAGTCGTATGGCCGTTACCTATTACAAACGCTTCCGAATGGAGATCGACCTGACGCGGGCCGTTCTCCCGGAGCCCATGCTTCCCAGGGGCTTTGAGCTGGTCCCGTGGCAACCGTCGCTGCTCGAGCGGCATGCGGCGGCCAAGTTCGAGAGTTTTCGGGCCGAAGTCGATTCCGACGTCTTCCCCTGCCTGGGGGACAGATCGGGCTGTCTCGATCTGATGAGCGAGATCGTCCAACGCGCCTCGTTCATTCCGCAAGCCACCTGGCTGATCAATTGCCCGGAAGAGACCGGTGATGACTGCGGCACAATCCAGGGAATTGTGCAAATGGGGGGGTGGGGCGCCGTCCAAAACGTCGGTGTCGCTCCCGAGTATCGCGGGCTGGGGCTGGGCCGGGCATTGATCGTCCGATCGCTGCACGGCTTTCGCGAAGCGCGCGTGACGCGCGTCTATCTCGAAGTGACCGCCCGCAACACCCCCGCCGTCGCGCTGTACCGCTCGGTCGGTTTTCGCCTCACGCGAACCACGTACAAGGCCGTCGAACGTCCGACGGCCGCGTATGCGGTTCTGTGACGCGGCCCTGCATGCCGTCCGGCATGGGAGTCGCGCTTCTCAAGCCGAACTGCAAGCCATCTCGGCGGTTGCGTTCGAGGTTCCTCGTGTTCTTCTTTAAGGCCTTGCGTTGACGCGCTGACGCGAACTTGTTGAAGCCTCTTGAGGATTGGTCTGTGAATCGCGACAATAAGGGTCTCCGATTCACGCCTCGACGGCCGAACCGGCGGCGGTTTGCTTCTCAATTGCTTTAGAATCGGAACCCGGATGGCGGAACAGCAGATTCACAATAAGACCCTCCCAAACGGGCTGACGCTGATCATCGAGCCAATGGCTGACGTCCAATCGGCCGCGTTTTCGCTGTTGATTCCTGCTGGCAGCAATTATGACCCACCCGGCCGGGAAGGCGCCGCGTCGGTGCTCGCCGATTGGATCATGCGGGGCGCCGGCCCGCGCGACAGCATGCAGTTGACGAATGAGCTCGACAATCTCGGCCTGCAGCGAAACGAAGGAGTTGGAAACAGCCATCTCAGCTTCACCGGCGCCACGGTCGCCGACAGCCTGCCGGCGGCGCTCAGGATTTACGCCGACGTCGTCCAGCGCCCGCACCTTCCCGACGATCAATTTGCCGCCGCTCGGGTCGGGGTCGAGCAGTCGTTGCGAGCCATCGAAGACGAGCCGCGGCAAAAGGTGCTGGTCGAACTGCGAAGGCGTTGCTACGAGGCCCCGTGGGGGACCCCCAGCGAAGGGACGCTGGAAGGGGTTCGCTCGTTGACGGAGACCGACGTTCGCAATTTGTACGAACGCTGTGCGAGCCCCCGCGATGCGATTCTGGGGATTGCCGGCAAGGTCGATGTCGCAGCGACGATTTCACTTGTCGAAGAGCTGTTTGCGGGCTGGAAAACCAAACCCGCCGCGACCTACACCACCGGACCGCGCGGCGCCGCACGTGATCATATCCCGCACGAGTCGACGCAAACGCAGATCGGCATCGCATACGACAGCGTTCCCTACAACGATCCGGGATACTACGCCGCGTGGGCGGCCGTCAGTGTGCTCTCGGGGGGGATGAGCTCGCGGTTGTTCACCGAAGTTCGCGAAAAACGCGGCTTGTGCTACTCGGTCTTCGCCTCGCTCAACAGCCTCCGCGATCAGGGGCGCGTTCTGTGCTACGCCGGGACGACTGTCGAGCGAGCTCAGGAAACACTCGACGTCACACTGCAGGAGCTGGTGCGTCTGGAAGCGGGAATCGAAGTCGACGAGCTCGAGCGCTGCAAAGCCCGCGCAAAAAGCTCGCTCATCATGCAACAGGAGTCGAGCTCGTCGCGAGCCTCGTCGATCGCCCGTGACTGGTATCATCTGGGGCGCGTGACGACGCTCGCCGAAGTTCGCAGCCGGATCGAAGAGCTCACCGTGCCGATGCTTATCGATCACATCCACTCGCACCCGGCCAGAGATTTCACGATCCTGACGCTTGGCCAACAACCGCTGGAGGTTCATCTTGGAGTTTCATGAGACCCGGCTGGCCAACGGCCTGCAGATCGTCGCCGAGCGCTGCCCGGGCGTGTACAGCGTCGCGCTGGGTTTTTTCGTGCGAACCGGAGCCCGCGACGAAACCGACGAGATATCGGGCGTCAGCCACTTCCTCGAGCACATGGCCTTCAAAGGGACGGCGCGGCACTCGGCCGACGACGTCAATCGCGTCTTCGACGAAGTCGGCGCCAAGTACAACGCCTCGACCAGCGAAGAAGTCACGCTGTTCTACGGCGCGATACTTCCCGAATACCTGCCGCAGACGTTCGATCTCCTCGCCGACATCATCCGCCCGGCCCTGCGGCAGGAGGACTTCGACATGGAGAAAAAGGTCATTCTCGAAGAGATCGGGATGTACGACGATCAGCCGACGTACACCGCCTACGAGCGATTGATGCAGACGCATTTCGCCGGGCACCCGCTGGGTCGGAGCGTGCTGGGGACGACTGAAAGCATCACGGCGCTCAAAGCCGATCAAATGCGCGCCTATCATCAATCGCGGTACGCGGCAGGCAACATTTTGCTGGCGATCGCCGGTCAGTTCGACTGGACGGAGTTCGAGCGACTGGTCGAGCGTCAATGTGCCGCATGGCCGACCGGCGCTCCGCCCCGCGCCAAGCCCGAAGCTAAACCCGCGGGGGGTATGATGCTGGCAAAAAAAGTCGGCAGCCTGCAACAGCATATCATGCAGATGTCACCAGCCCCGCCGGCCGACAGTCCTTGGCGCTTCGCTGCCGATATTCTTGCGGTCATCGTCGGCGACGATACGGGGAGCCGATTGTTCTGGGAGCTGGTCGACCCCGGTTACGCCGAAACCGCCGAGATGGGCTACAATGAATTCGACGGCAGCGGGTCGTACATGACTTACTTCAGTTGCGAGCCCGACCAGGCCGAACGCAATCTCGAGCGCGTGCGAAAGATCTACGACGGCATCAATGCCAGCGGGATCACCGAAGTCGAGCTGGCCCAGGCAAGGAACAAAATTGCTTCACGAATCGTGCTCCGCAGTGAACGTCCGATGGGTCGGCTCGCCTCGCTGGGGCACAACTGGCTCTACCGCAGCGAGTATCGCACAGTCGCCGACGACCTGGCGACGCTCCGCAGCATCTCGGTCGATGACATCCGCAAGCTGCTCGAAATCTACCCGCTGCGCCAGACAACGACATCGTCGGTCGGGCCGCTCGACGAGCTTGCCGGCCATCGCGCTTAGAAATCGTAAGTCAATTACTTCCGGGAATGGCGGGT
>JAGVKR010000561.1 GCA_020050375.1 Planctomycetales bacterium | reverse complement strand
CTTCATTTCGGAGTTGGGCAAGCCCGGCGAATATGCGGTCCGGGCCAACTCCACGATTCAGAGATGGCGCGTCCTCGCTCAGCCTCCGCCGGAACTCACCGCCGAAGCTCCTCACCTCGAACACCTCCGCCAATACGTTCTGAACAGCCCCGCAGAGGCGTGGAGCTCCGCCTACGGAACAGTCGGCGGCACCCTCCCGCTGGAAGAACTGCGGCCTGGTGGTCGGCCGACGGTCGTCCTCCTGCGCGGCGAAGTGCAGGTGAATGAAGTCGGTCTGGTTGCCGTGGCGATCGAATCCACCGAGACAGTGCAGGCCTGGGTCGATGAAACGGCGTTCGAAAACCGGCCGCAATTCGAGCTGGAGCTGAATCCGGGACGTCACCAGATCGTCTTGCGCGTGGAAATCTCGAACCGCGAAACCCCGCGTCTGAAGGTCGAGCTGACGCGGCCTCAGGGTTCGAACGCGCAGTTCGAAGTGATCGGCGGCACCTGAACAATTGTGAATGTCCACGGGCGGTTTTCGCTGCCGCAGCTACCCGGCGGCGTTTCCACGACCCTCGGCTGCGGAGAATACGATATTGCCTGAAATCGCAATTGTGCGCGCCTCAGACACGTCGGTACATTGGATTGAGCGGTACAATTTTTGATCACCACTCTCCAGCGATTCGAGTTGGTTGTGTGAATCATCTTCCGACGGGTCAAGCCGTCGCGGTTCTCAAATGCGTTGCTGGGCCTGAGAGAAAGTCCTGGTATGAAGCGACTCGCCTATTCCATTGTGGCTGCGCCTGTGGGCTTTGCCTTGATGCTGACGATCGGCAGCTCGTCGGTTCAGGCGGCCGTGCAAATCGCGGCGGATACGCCTGAAATCGACGCTGGTTCGGCCGCCAGCGCCTTGACGCTGCTGATCGGCGGCGCTCTGCTGCTGCGGGACCGTTTGCGTCTGAAGTGACCGTCGTGTGAAAGATCAACCGGGTATGTCGGTCGGTATTCCGTTCCGGCAAATCCGGTTTCTCAAGGGGTCGACAACCGCTTCACGCATCGCGCAATTGAATGGCGGCATGAATTTTCCCGAGTTTGCCGATTTTACCGGAATTTTCTTGAAGTCCCCCAAATTGCCGGATAGGCTCGGACGAAGGGCACCGTATTCTCTGTGCCTTCTTGCTCTCGGCACCTGTCTAGCTATAAGGAGTAACGATGAAGAAACAACTTGCATCTGTCTCTCGGCTGACGCTCAACGTCGCTTTCGTCGTGCTCGCGATGGGCGGAGCGGCCTACGCCCAAACGGGGGCCGTTCCCGAAATTGACGCCGGTTCAGCCGCGAGTGCGCTGACGCTGATCGTCGGCGCCGGCTTGTTTTTGAAAGACAAGTTCCGCGCGAAGTAACTTCTTTTGAGGCATACTTGAACCGGATTCGGTTGTCGGGCTTCGGCTGCGACAACCGGATCCGGTTTTGTTCTGCGCGCAAGACCAGGCCAAACCCTGGAGCGCTGTGGCTGCCCCTCCCGCGGATCGAACGATATCAAGCTCCTTCCTGATGCCGCGATTCGCATTTCTGCTTCTGATCCTGTTCCTCGAGACTGTCGCGCTCCGCCTGAGCTTTGATGTTCAGGTTCTCGAGCGAGCGACCGGTTGGTGGAGCGGCTTGCTGGCCGGCCCTTCGGGGACGGCGCGGGTCGTCATCGCTTTCCTCGCGGCGGTGCTCGTGCTCAGTGGCTCGCGATTGGGAATTCTCGCGCGCGAGTTTCGTGCGCAGAGCGACGGAAATCGACACTGGTGGCATTGGTTCGCCGTCCACGTCGTCAGCTTTCTTGCGACGTTTGCGATCGCGACTCACGTGGCTTCGAGGCCGGTCGAAAAGATGGGGGCCGAGGGCGCACTCGGCGCCGCGGGCGCGTTTCTGGCCGCGATCGCTTTGGTCTCGTGGCTCGCAGCGTTGGCCCCCTGGGGATACTGGTTCCGCCTGATTCGTGCCGAACGATTCGTCGTGCTGGCCGGCGTCGCCGTCGCCGCCGCCGCCTGGTCTCTGGGCGAATGGACTCAAGACACGGCAACTCCGCTGAACGAATGGACGTTCTCACTCGTCGAATGGATTCTGCGGCTGGTCTATCCCGACGTGATTGCGAATTCCGAAGAAAAGATCATCGGCCCGCCGGAGTTTACGATATCAATCTCGGCTGCATGCTCGGGCTACGAAGGGATCGGCCTGATCTGCGTGTTTCTGGCGGCGTTCTTCTGGACCTTCCGCGAGCGGCTCCGTTTTCCCCAGGCCTGGCTGTTATGGCCGATCGGAATTGTCGCGATCTGGCTATGCAACAGCGTTCGCATCGCAGCGCTGGTGATGGTTGGCACGCACTACTCGCGCGGCATCGCGATTCGCGGATTTCATTCGCAGGCCGGCTGGCTGCTCTTCAACCTGGTCGCGCTCGGCCTGATGGCAGTCGCCCTCAAGGTTCCGTTTTTCGTCAAGCGGGAATTGGCCGATGCTCCGCGCCTGAAATCGACGCCGGTGGCCGCGTATCTGATTCCGCTGCTGGTGCTGGTGGCAATGAACATGCTGGTCGCAGCCTTTTCGGACGGCTTCGATTGGCTGTATCCGCTCAAGGTCATCGTCACGGTCGTTGTGTTGTGGCAATTTCGTGCTGTTTACAAATCGCTCGACTGGAGCTGGTCCTGGGGGGCGGCAATCAATGGAGTTCTGGTCTTTGCCGTCTGGATGGCCCTCGCGCTGATCGAAGACCACGAGGATTCTGAAATCCCCCTCGCCCTGCAGGACTACTCGCGCATCGGGGCTCTGGCCTGGGTGACTTTTCGAATCATCGGATCGGTGCTGACTGTCCCCCTCGTGGAAGAGCTGGCCTTTCGCGGCTATCTGCTGAGGCGCTTCGTGACGGCCGACTTCGACGAAGTCGCCTACGAGCGAACCCCGTTGTGGGCCGTCTTGATCTCATCGCTTTTGTTCGGGCTGATGCACGGCCGCTGGCTGGCCGGCACATTCGCCGGGCTCGCGTATGCCTTTGCCGTGCGCCGCCGCGGCAAGCTCTGCGACGCCGTCGTGGCGCACGCGGTCACCAACGCGCTGATCGCCGGCGATGTGCTGCTGACGGATGCCTGGTGGTTGTGGTAATCTTCGGGTGCTGTCAGGTGCCCGGCATTCTGGACAACCCGGGAATGCAACCTAAACTTGAGACTGGAGTACCAGCGATCGGACGCGGTGGTGGCAGGCGCGCGGGGAACGTGTCGCCGGAAACTTCGCCCCGATTTGTCCTCGCAAGTGGTGTCATGCGCCCCGACGCTCCCGAAAATTCCGCCGACGAAACGCAAAGCAGCGAATCGAGCGCCTCGCCGTCGGCACATCGCGCCAGCGAGACGTTCGTGCCGGATGGAAGCGACACGTCGTCGAAGCTTGCCGGCTCCGGAACGTGGCGCGACGCCGCCGACGTGGGCTACTGGGTCGGCCGCCGGCTTGGCAAATACGACGTGATCGCCGTGCTCGGTTCCGGGGGAATGGGGGTCGTTTACAAGGCCCACGACTCGCTGATTGAACGCGACGTGGCAATCAAAGTTCTCCCCCGCGAGCTGTCGGAAAATCCGACGATTCTGCGCCGCTTTCTCGCCGAGGCGAAATCAGCTGGACGGCTCAACCATCCGAACGCCGTGGCGATTTACGAAGTCGCCCGCGACAACCAGACGGATTACCTGGTGATGGAGTTCGTGCCCGGCGGAAGCGTGGCTGACCAGCTCGTCAAACGCGGCCCGCTGCCTGTCGCCGAAGCAACCCGGATTCTTGCCGAGGCGTGCAAAGGGATCGCCGCTGCCCATGCCGTCGAGCTTGTCCATCGTGACGTCAAACCGGCAAACCTGCTCCTGGCGCTGGATGGATCGGTCAAAGTCGCCGATTTTGGGTTGGCCAAAGGACCGACTTCGAATTCCGAGCAAGTGACGCAGGCGGGGACGGTCGTGGGTACGCCGTACTTCATGAGCCCCGAGCAATGTGAAGGACGAACGGTCGATCATCGCAGCGATTTGTATTCGCTGGGCGCCACGTATTACAGCCTGCTGACCGGCGCGAACCCGTACGAAAAAGCGGGGAGCGTCATGCAGGTTATGTACGGGCACTGTCAGGGACCGATTCTCGACCCGCGCGAATTGAACGCCGCAGTGCCGGCGGCTTGCGCACAGATCATCGCCCAGGCGACAGCGAAACTCCCCGACGGACGGTATCGCTCCGCGGCCGAGATGCTGACCGATCTGAACACGGTGCTTGCGACGCTGTCGGGATCGGGAATCGTTCTCCCCAGCCACTCCGGTATCGCGGTCGCTCCGTCGTTCCCCAGCGCAATGACCATTCCGGCCGTCTCCCAACGCCGCAAACTTCTGTTGTGGGGCGCGGGGCTGGCGATCTGTCTCCTCGCGGGGATCACGATCGGACTCGGAGTTCACAACCGAAGTGCGCACTCCTTCGGTGACACACCGATCGACGCCGCGACTTCCGAAATCAATGCGGATAACCTGCCGGTAGTCGTCGCCCCCGCCGGTCCGCCGATCAAAATCGGCATCCTGCACTCGCTGACGGGCACGCTCGCCGACAGCGAATCGCCTGTCGTCGACGTCGCGCTTCTGGCGATCGCCGAGATCAACGCTATAGGTGGTGTTCTCGGGCGGCCCGTCGAAGCGATCGTGCGCGACGGCAACTCCGATGCCGCCGTATTTGCCGCCGAAGCGCGACGCCTGATCGAAGACGAGCAGGTCTGCACCGTCTTCGGTTGCTGGACCTCCTCCAGTCGCAAGACCGTCGTGCCGATCTTCGAAGAGCACGATCACCTGCTGGTCTACCCCGTGCAATATGAAGGGCTGGAAACCTCCCCCGTCGTGTTCTACACCGGCGCCGCCCCCAATCAGCAGATCATTCCGGCAGTCAAGTGGGCCTTTGCCTTCAACGACAAGCGCCGCTTCTTTCTCGTCGGCTCCGACTATGTCTTTCCCCGTACCGCCGGAGCGATCATCAAAGATACGCTCCACGAGTTGGGGGCCGAGCTGGTCGGCCAAGCGTATCTTCCGCTGGGCAGCCCGCAGTTCGAGCAAGTCGTGCAGCAGATCGTCGCGGCGAAGCCCGATGTGATCCTCAACACGATCAACGGTGACAGCAACATTGCTTTCTTCCGCGACCTGCGGCGCGCGAACATCACGCCCGAGACAATCCCGACGATTTCCTTCAGCATCGGTGAAGAGGAACTGCGGCACCTGAACCCGGCCCACATGGCCGGCGATTACGCCGCCTGGAACTACTTTCAGTCGATCGACTCGCCCGAGAACCGGCAATTCGTCGAACGGGTCAGGACGAAATACGGACCCCAGCGGGTGATCACCGACCCGATGGAAGCCGCCTGGTTCGGCGTCAAACTCTGGGCCGAGGGAGTCGCCGCCGCAGGAAGCGACAAGCCGGCCGAGATCCGTCGGGCGATGCGCAACCTGCGGATGACGGCGCCGGAAGGAGAAGTCCGCCTCGATCCGGTCACGCAACACACGTTCAAGACCCCGCGCATCGGCCGCATCCTGCCAAGCGGGCAGTTCGAGATTGTCTGGACCGCGACGAAGCCAGAAGCCCCCCTCCCCTTCCCCCGCTCCCGAACGACCGAACAATGGCACACCTTCCTCCAGGACCTGTACACCGGCTGGGGCGGGCAGTGGTCGGCGCCGGTTGAATGATTAGCTGCGTGGCTTCGGTTGACTGATGGGATGTCGAATGACTCGCTGCCGGGCCTGCGTGTTGTTCCGACCGCTGTCACGTCGCCACATGTCGCTTCCCCGCGGCGTGACCGCTGGTCTACAATTCGCCGTCTCGACGCGAAAGTGACTCCGGAGGAAAGGAATCTGGAATGCAGCCCCCCCCACAAGACTCTGGAGGATCTCCTGCCGATTCGGCCGGCGTCGCACGTCATCGAATTCTAACCCACATTGCGCACCATTTTCGGGAGGAAAGCGACTCCTGAGTGTTTAAGTGATTGTATGAACGGTCACTCGAACACAAGCAGGAGGCGCGAAT
>JAGVKR010000276.1 GCA_020050375.1 Planctomycetales bacterium | reverse complement strand
CGTCCCCTCCGCGAATCTCATTCACCAGCCACACGAGGTGGCTGGGGTCTTGGGAATTCGGGGCATGTTGCGTCTAGCCCAACAATCTTCTTCACCTGCCGGACAAGCCGGCAGGGGTCGTCGTTTAGACACTTCATAGGTAGCACAACATCAAAGAGCGGGAGCGAGGGCGTGCGCCGAGCGCGCCTATCGGCGTTGGGTGCCGGGGTCAAAGCGGGAAATTCAGGAGGCGCGTTCTCGGCAGATCGTGCGCTGATAATTTCTGCCGCGCGAAGTGCGGGGAACATCGAGCGTGGCCCCGTGGGATGGCGGCCGACGAACGACGAGGCACGCGCTCTCACCGACGGCGGGGCCAACGCTCTGTTTTTCGTTCCGCGAACCCGCTGTTCCGATTGACGATTGTCCGGCTGTGACGTCGGTCAGCCGTTTGCCGCTATGACCCCGGCACCCGATTCCCTGCGGCTATTGCCGAACTTCGAACATCTTAACGCCGCGCAGGATCAGCTCGACCCACGGCTGTCGAAGCTGCAGCGCGAAGATCTTCGGATCTCGCATCCGGTGCGTCACGGCTGCACGGTGTTCTTCGACTCCATCGTCAGGTCCAGCTTGCCCGGAAACTCCATGCCGTTGGCGGAGAGCTTGATGCTTCCCTGAATTCGAAGCTTGTTGCTCGTGCGAACGACCGATCCTTTGTCGCGATCGAAGAATATCGCGCCGGAGGATTCGGCGACCTTGAGCTCGCTGCTGGTGACTTTTGCCTGGGAATTGGCGTTCTGGTCCTGCACGAACGAGACGCTGGTGGCGGTGACGCCGATCTTTTCGAGCGGCTTGCCATCGACCGTCTCGGTCCCCAGATATTCGTAGCGGTTTTCGACCGTCAACAACTGGCCCGCACCCAGGTCGGATTCCACTGAGCGCGTCCACGAGTCGCCCTTCGAAACCGGCTTTTCGGGAAGGGCCGCCAGCTCCTGCATCGCCGTTTTCTTGCGACGATCAGCATCGAATTGGCTTCGGAACGCTTCGTCGACCGATTCGGCGAGAGCCTTGTCGATCTCGACCGACTTGATCTGGTTCGCCTTGTCGAAGATGGTTGTCCACTTCATTTTCGCCGCTGTACGCATGACCTGCAGCAACGGTTCGAGCCCGGCATTGTCGGCCTTTTTATCAGGAGCGCCCGAATCGAACGACAGGGCGATTCCCCCAGGCAGAGCGAGCTCCGACTGCAGCTTGTCGATCTGGCTGACGATCGGAACCTCCCCGTCGCCGCCGCGCATTCCGGTTTGCGACGTGGCAATCACGAACTGCGTCGATTTGGTTTCGAGATCCATCCCGGCGAGCGTGAGGATCTGCTTGGTCGTCGTTTCGATATGCGAGGTGTCTTTGGATCCTTCGCGCAGCTTCCGCTCGAACTTGACCTCCGCCCCGGCCGGGCTGACGAAGAGGGCGATCAGAATTGCCAAAACAGGTACAGCGCGGAGCATGAGACACCTCGTCAGCAGATTGACCCGAATGCGGAAACGGAACGTTCCAAGGGTATCATCCCGCCTGTATCAATAACACCGAATCAGCGATGCCGGTTCCAGGCGATCGCGAGCGGCCCGGCCGCCAAGGGAGCGACCGCCAGTGCCAAAAGCGCGCAACAGATGATGGAGATCATTGGCCCGGCATCAATCCTGTTCGCCGCGCGCAGTATCGAGTCGATCGCCAGGCACGCCACGATCCACGCGAGAAGCGAGAACCAGGCGGTTTGCGGCGCTATCAGGCGGCAAATCAAGGCTCTGACGAACGCTGCCACTGTTCCAACGAACGAGCCAACTCCAAAAACAAACAGCGGGACCGCAATGGAGAGTGATCCCAAATGCCAGACCGGCCCGGACAGAAACAGCCAGCCCACAAGCAGAAGAAACAGCCCGGCCAGAATCTGGCTCATCAGACGGATGCGGCCGGTTTGCACGATACACGCCGCGTTTGCGGCGGCAATCCATGTCAATGGCAGCGGTCCAAGCAACTGCGGCCAAACATTCTGAAAGAAGTGCGCCGACGGCCCGGTCGTCAGGCCGGTCAAATTGCCCGGTCGGAGAAGCAGACTGAGCGCAAGCACTGCGACGGCCCAGATGGACCACGCAAGGAGCGTGCTGAGAGCGGCCACGCGGAGAACCGTGCCTGACAGCGCTGCGTCCTCCATTGGCCGGCTCGCAAGAAACGACCCCATGACGGTCTTGTCGCGTCCGGTCCCCGATTGTCCAAGGGCCATGCCGACGAGAAGGCCGATGATCGGCAGCACCACTCCCGTCAGCACGATCCCCACGACGAACTCCTCGGGGTTGACCCGCTGGATCAGGACTTGACGCACGAAAAGAATGAGACACATTGAGCCGAAACCGACGATCACGACAGCCGGCATGAGCAGCCCTTTTTGCCGCCACTCGAACCAGAACTGGGCCCGCGCCGGCGAGCGAAACGGCTCGGCCTTCAATCGACCCGCGCGGGAAAAACTTTCGAGCCAGTCGTAAAATCGCAGCCAGCGCAGATTGTCGCCGCAGCGATCGCGGCGCAGTCCCACATAGGCGCCATACCAACCGATCCATGCGACCCCCAGCAACGTCAGCAATTCATTGTTCGTCACGTCGGTCCAGTACCGGGAAGGCTGGCCGGACAAGGCCCCATGCCGCGCTCTCAACCAGACGCCGGCAACGGCCGCCGCGGTGCTGACCAGAACGATTTGAATTGCCGGCGCCTTCTCCCCGATCCACATTGCCGCCTGAAACACCGGGTAGATGCATGCCAGGAACAGGGCCGGCCCGACGAGCGGCCAACCGACATTGAACATCAGGTTGATCGAGATCGTCACAACCGCATGGAGAATCGCCAAGGCTGCCATCCCGGGGATCAGTCGCCAGGTGACGATCGTCGATGTCGAAACGGGCCAGGCATAGAACTGCGAAATGTTTTCCTGCGACATGAGCATCGCCGCGCCGAACGCGATGGCCTGGACCAGCAGCCAGGCGAAGTAAAAGTTGTAAAAGCCTTCCTGCCGCAGATCGACCTGGTTCATCGACGAGAGGCGCACGGCCGAGTAAATCAACGTCGGCAGCGCCACGACCGCCGCCAACGCGAGCAGAAACTGCCAGCGGCCTTTGCGCCAAAACTCCCACGCCATCGCCAGGGGGACAGATTGCATGTCAGGACTCGTTGGGGGGAGATGAGTTAAAGAGTTTAAGGGGTTTAAGAGTTGAAGAGACAGATACGTCATTGCTGTGCGGGAGTTGTTGCCTGCGAGGGACACGCGGGGGGCTGACGCCTCCCGACTCGCCGGATGACGTCATCCGTAGCCCTGTCATTCGATCCTCTACCTTCGATCTTCTGCCGTTCCGTCCTCTGACCTCTGCCGCTCTCTCCCTCGCTCAGACACCGCAATCGGAACGGGATCTTCGAGTCGCGCCGAGACGCTGGGCGACCCGCCGCGCGGATGGAGCCGGGACACGAAGATTTCGTCGAGGGTGAGCGACGTCTCTTCGATGATCGAGGCTCCCAGGGCCGCAGCGCCCGATTTCAACGGCTCGATCTCGCCGTGGCAGGTGTAGGTCCATTCGACTCCCGCGCCGGCACAGGAGAGTGCACCGGTGAGTTGCGGCGGCCGATCCTGGAACGAGTCGAACCGCACCGTGATCCGCCGATGGCGATCTTTGATTTCGTCCATCGTCCCGGTCAGCACGATCTGCCCGTCGTGGATCATCGCCACCCGGTCGGCGACGCGTTCGACTTCGTCGAGCAGGTGCGACGAGAAGAGGACGGTCCGCCCTTCGTCGGCGATCGTGCGAATGATGGCCGACAGAATGTCCCGGCGAACGACCGGATCGAGCCCGGACGAAGGTTCGTCGAGCACGAGCAGCTCAGGTCGATGCGCCAGCGCGATCAGCAACCCGGCCCGAGCCCGCTGCCCGCGCGACAGGTTTTTGATCTTCGCGTTCGGGTCGAGATCGAAGGCGTCCCGCAACTGCTCGGCGTAATTGGGATCCCACGCGGGAAAGAAGGCCTGCGTGTAGCGGAGCAACTCGCGCACCCGCATCCAGTTGGGTAGGTCGCGGTCTTCCGAGAGATAGCCGATCCTTCCCAGGACTCTCACCGGATTCTCGACCGGATCGAGCCCGAACACGCGCACATGACCCGTCTCGGCCTTGAGCATTCCGAGAATGTGCCTGATGAGGGTCGTCTTGCCGGCGCCGTTGCCGCCGATCAACCCGAAAACCCCCCCGCGGGGAACGACGAGGTCGATGTGGGTGAGGGCTGTCTTGTGGCCGAACCGCCGCGTCAACGATCGGATTTCGATCAGCGGGGGGCTGGGACAGAGGGGAAAGAAAACTTCCTGAGTCATGGGGCGGCTCCCGTGGAAGCAGGGTGCATGGCGGCCTCGCGCTGCCGGAGCAGCTCGACAACTTCATCGAGATCGATATCCATCTGCCGGGCCTCCGCCAGGAGCGCGTCGATCCGCTCGGTGAGCAGACGAACCCGCTCGCGCCGGGCCAGCGGCGATTTCTGAGCAGAGACGTACGTTCCCGCCGTGCGGCGCTTCTCCACAACTCCCGCCTGCTCGAGCTCGCGATAGGCGCGAGCCACGGTGTTGGGGTTGACGACCAACCGTTCGGCGAGGACGCGAATGGGGGGCAACTCTTCCCCCGGCGCGAGCCGGCCCGAGGCGACCAGATACTTGACCTGGTTGACGATCTGCAGGTAGATCGGGACGCCGTTCGCGGTGGAGATGTGAATTCGCACGGTCCTGAGATCGTCGCGAGGAGGCGATGCCAAATTGTATTAGTTTATTAATACAATAAGCGTCGTGCGTGTCAAGCGAGGAATGAGCGGGTTTTTTTCGGAGCGGGCGGACGACTCCCTTTGCAGAGGGACAGGTAGAGATCGGATGCCGATCGACCAGAAGAATTTTTAACCACGAAAGACGCGAAAGATACGATTGGACTAACCACGGAATACACCGAAGACACGGAAGAAATGCAAGAACATGACGAGTACGATCTGTTTGCCCTCTTTATTCCGTGTGTTTCGTGTATTCCGTGGTCCTAAGTGGTT
>JAGVKR010000160.1 GCA_020050375.1 Planctomycetales bacterium | reverse complement strand
GGTGGACCGCTTCCTGTTCGAGCACGTCGAGCGTCGCCAGGGCGGCGGCGATCGAGGGCTGGCCCGAGTTCATCGTGCCGGCGTGGATCACCTTGCCGTCGGCGATCGGCTGCATGAACACGCGCTTCCCCGCCAGAACGCTGATCGGATAGCCGCTGGCCATTGCCTTGCCGAAGATTGCCAAATCGGGGGTCACGCCAAAATGCCGTTGCGCCCCCCCCAGCCCGAGCCGGAAGCCGGTGATGACTTCGTCGAAGATCAGCACGATCCCGTTCCGGTCGCACAGCTCCCGCAAGCCTTGCAGAAAGCCCGGTTCGGGCGGGATGCAGCCGCTGTTGCACATCACCGGCTCGGTGATGATCGCCGCGATTTCTCCCCCCCGCTCGGCAACAACTCGCTCGACGAGCGACAGATCGTTCCAGGGAAGGACGATACATTGTCGTTCGACATCGGCGGGCAGGCCCTGCGACCAACGAGCGGGGGTCGGGGCTTCGCGCGGACCCAGGGCTTCGAGCGACGGTCCGCCGACTCCCAGGGCGACGTTGTCGAGCCAGCCGTGGTAATGCCCTTCGAACCGCAGAAACTTTTCGCGGCCGGTGATGGCCCGTGCCAATCGCAGGGCGGCATGGTCGGCTTCCGAGCCGGAAAGGCTGAAGCGCATCAGCTCGGCACAGGGGATCAACCGCTGCAACCGCTCGGCCAGTTCGAGCTCGAGCAGGTGCTGTCCGGCGAAGAGCTGCCCGTCGTCGCTCGCCTCAACGACGCGCTCCAGGACGTGCGGGTGCGAGTGTCCGAGAATCAACGGTCCCTGACTGAGCGTGAAGTCGAGGTATTCGTTCCCATCGACGTCGACGATCCGGCTCCCGGCGCCGTAGGTGTAGAACAGCGGGTGCGGAGCATTGAACTTGCGAAACTCGCTCGACACTCCCCCCGCCAGCACGCGGCAGGCGCGGTCGTGGAGTTCCTTCGATTTCTGGTAGCGGCTCATGGGCGGGGCGCTCGGGAATGAATCTGTGATTCTGATCCATTTATGATTGCGCCTGCCGGTCGAACTCGCAAGTCCCTCGGACGAACAACGATGGAGAATGCGAACCCGATTTGTGCTCTTCGCGTCGAGTTCCTATCGTAGTTTGAACTGCACCCGCTCTCTTCTTCCGCCTTTAAGGTTGACCATGTCGTCGGTTCCCTCTGAAATCCGGTCGTCTGCTCCCGTGCAACTCAGCCGTCGCTGGCAGTGGGGGAGCAAGCAGCCCATCAGCTTTCTGATGGAACAGGCGGTGCAGAACCCGGGCGTGATCTCGCTGGCGGCCGGTCTCGTCGATCACCAGACACTTCCGGTCGCCGAGACCCGATCGGCCGCCGCCGCGCTGCTGGCGGATGAAACTCTGGCCAAACAGGCGCTCCAATATGGCACAACGCAGGGTTCCGAACGGCTCCGCCGGCAGTTGTTGACGCATCTGGCGGGGCTGGAAAAATGTCCTGTCGATCGACTCGGGATCGACGCCGAGCAACTCGTTTTGACGACCGGATCGCAGCAACTTCTGTCACTGATCGGCGAAGTGCTGCTTGATCCTGGCGACATTGTCCTCGCCGCGGCGCCAACCTATTTCGCCTTTCTCGGCACGTTGAACGGTCTGGGCGCGCGGACGATTCCGGTTGCGACCGACGCTGGCGGTTTGCAGATCGATGCTCTCGAGCGAGAGCTGAAACGGCTCGAAAAGGTGGGCGAGCTGTCGCGCGTCAAGCTGATTTACGTCGTCAGTTACTACGAGAATCCGACCGGGATCAGCCTCGCCGCCGACCGCCGCGCGGTTGTGGTCGAGGTGGCCCGCCGCTGGTCGAAGCAGCAGCGGATTCTGGTCCTCGAAGACGCGGCGTACCGCGAGATCCGTTTCGACGGCCCGGACCTCCCGAGCCTGTGGAGTTTCGACCAGGCGCACGACACGGTGCTTTTGGCGCAGACGTTTTCGAAAAGCTTCTCTCCCGGATTCCGCGTCGGCTACGGCGTCGTCCCCCGCGAGCTGGTGGCCCCGCTCTGCGACCGCAAAGGGAACGAGGATTTCGGCTCGGCCAATTTCAACCAGCACCTTCTGGCGACCGTCCTCGAACGGGGCTTGTATGCCGAGCATGTCTCGATGCTGCGGCAAACCTATCGCGCCAAGCGCGACGCGATGCTTACTGCCGCCGACCGCTATTTCGGCGGCATCGACGGAGTTCAGTGGGTCCATCCGCACGGCGGGCTCTATGTGTGGATGACATTGCCTGAAACATTCGATACCGGTTTTGACGGGCCGTTTTTTTCTCATGCGACGCAGGTCGAGCGCGTGATGTACGTGCCCGGTGACGTCTGCTACGCGGGGCCCGCCGAAACCAGGCCCCGCAACCAGATGCGGCTCAGCTACGGCACGCAAACGCCGGCTGGAATCGACGAGGGGATGCGCCGGCTGGCCTCCGCCGTGCGGAAATTCGTCGAATGATCGCAATCGCCTCGACTTGATCGAAAGTGGGGGCAGGCACGACGGACTCCCTGAAAATGGGGTTTCGGCTGAGTCTGGGTCGCGATTCGATGCGGAAACGACACAACCCGGCGTCGATTGAACACCGGGTTGTTTTCGCTGTGATCAACGGCACGGAGCGTCTTTCACGTGCTGAACAGCGGCGTCGACAGATACCGCTCGCCGGAGTCCGGCAGAACGACGACGATGTTCTTGCCTTTCGATTCAGGACGGCTGGCGACCTTGACCGCCGCGGCCATCGCGGCGCCGCAACTGATGCCGCAGATGATCCCTTCTTCTTTGGCGATCCGCCGGGCCATCTCGAACGACTCGTCGTCGGTGACGGTCACGATCTCGTCGATCACCGAGCGGTCGAGAATGTCGGGAACGAAACCGGCGCCGATCCCCTGAATCTTGTGCCGGCCGGCCGGCTTGCCCGAGAGGACGGCGCTTTCGGCCGGCTCGACGGCGATGACCTTCAAGGGGTGCTTCTTTTCTCCCTTGATGAAACGCGAGACGCCGGTGATCGTCCCTCCCGTGCCGACGCCGGAGACGAAGATGTCGATTTTCCCCTGTGTGTCTTCCCAGATTTCGGGGCCGGTCGTCTTGAAATGGATCGCCGGGTTGGCGGGGTTCTTGAACTGCTGCGGCATGAAGAACTCGGGGTTCTTCGCCAGCTCTTCGGCTTTCGCAATCGCTCCCCGCATGCCCTCGGCGCCGGGGGTCAGGATCAGCTCGGCCCCGAACGCCTTGAGCATCTGCCGGCGTTCGACCGACATCGTCTCAGGCATGGTGAGCGTCAGCGGATAGCCCTTGGCGGCGCAGACGAAGGCCAGCGCGATCCCCGTATTGCCGCTCGTCGGCTCGACGACTTTCATCCCCGGCTTGAGCTTGCCCGATTTCTCGGCGTCCCAGATCATCGCAGCGCCGATGCGGCACTTGACGCTGTAGGCCGGGTTGCGGCCTTCGATCTTGGCGAGAACGGTCCCTCCCAGACCCTGAGTGATGTGATTGATGCGAACGAGTGGTGTGCGCCCGATCGACTCGGCATTGTCTTCGAAAATCGGCATTCTTAGAGACTCCTTCCAAGATGGTGTGACGGGAAGGTCAAATTTCCGTAGGCGATTATCCGAAAACCGAGACGAATCGGCAATCCCGTCTGGTCCTTGACCCTGTCTCGCGGAGGGGCCTATCATCGACGCGCGTTCCATGCATCCCGTACTCATTGTTCCCCCGGTCGCCGTCACGATGCCTACAGTCCGTACCCGTTTCGCTCCCAGCCCCACCGGATACATGCACATCGGAGGCATGCGGACGGCGCTCTTCAACTGGCTGTGGGCGCGGCACAACGGCGGACAGTTCATCCTGCGGATCGACGACACCGATCAGGCCCGCAACCAGGAAGCGGCCCTCGGCCCGATTCTGCGGGCTTTTCGCTGGCTGGGGCTCACGTGGGACGAAGGGCCGGAAGTCGGCGGCCCGCATGCCCCGTACTATCAGTCCCAACGCGGCGAATTGTATAAGGCGGCCGCGGCTCGACTCGAAGCCGACGGTCGGGCGTATCGCGATTACGCCACCAAAGACGAAATCGACGCCGACCGCAAACAGGCCGATCGTGAGAAACGCCCTTACATCAACATCCGCCGATCGCTCGAATTGAGCGACTCGCAAAAGGCTGCCTACGCTGCCGAGGGACGGACGTGGGTCCTGCGGTTTCTCGTGCCGCGCGATCAGAAGGTCGTGCTGCACGATCAGATCCGCGGCACGGTCGAGTGGGACGCGGCGCTGCTTCCCGACCCGGTCATTCTTCGCGGAGACGGCACGCCGCTCTACAATTTTGCCACGGTGATCGACGATGCCGGCATGCAGATCACGCACGTCGTGCGTGCCGAAGAGCATCTCTCGAACACTCCCGTGCAGTTACTTCTCCATCAGGCGCTGGGCAACGTGCTCCCGACGTACGCCCACGTCCCTTACGTCGCCGCTCCCGGATCGAAAGAGAAGCTCAGCAAGCGAAAGATCGAGCAATACCGCAACAATCCGCAGTTCAGAAAAATGTTCGAGAAGGGGGACGAAGTCTTCCCGCAACTGGGGCTGACTGGCACCACCGCGCTCGACCCGGTGATGGTCGAATACTACGAGCGGATCGGGTATCTGCCGGCCGCCGTGCTCAACGCGCTCGGGCGGATCGGGTGGTCGCTCGACGAGTCGACCGAGATCATGTCGCTGGCGACACTGATTGAGAACTTCACGCTCGACCGCGTCGTGAAGGCCCCCGCCGGCTTCGATCCCGACAAGCTGTACAGCTTCCAGGGGCACTGGATGAAAGAGCTGCCGCTCGACGAAAAGCTCGCCGGCTGCCTGCCGTACCTGGTGCAGGCGAAGCTGATCATCGAGCCCGTCCCGGCCGAGATGCGACAATTCGTCGAGGCGGTGATCGTGGCCCTGGGTGAGCGGCTGAAGGTCTTCAGCGACATTCTGGCGGCGGCGTATTTCTTTCGCGACGACTATGCGGTCGACGAGAAGAACTTCGAGAAGCGCGTTCGCAAAACGGGTGTGCCGGCGCACCTGGCGGCTTTCCGCCAGCAACTTGCAAGCGTCGACCCGTTCACCGTGCCGGCGCTGGAAGCCGCGCTGCAGGCGTATTGCGAAGAAAAGGGAGAGCAAACCGGCACACTGATTCATGCCCTGCGGCTCAGCACGACCGGGCAACCGGTCGGGCCGGGGGTTTACGACTGCCTCGTTCTCCTGGGGCGAGAGAAATCGTTGGCGCGCATCGATGCGGCGCTCGCGCGGGTGTAGATTGATGGTTCAGACGTCAGCGGGGAACCCATCCATGCCGGTTGCGATCGCATGTGCCGGATGCGGAAAGCTTCATGAGTTTCCTCACCACTCGTCGATCGAGCAGGTCTGGTGCAGCGGTTGCGGAGAATTGATCGAGGCTAAAGAAGGGATCCGCCGGAAACCGGTCGTTCCACTGGCGAGCCAGGCGACGTTGTGGGTCCCCGCCGCGGCCGGCCGTGAATTCCCCATTCCGAGATCGCGGCCGATCAGCGTCCACATCGTTCTGCTCGCGGGGGGGCTGGCCGTGTTCATGGAGCTTCTGGCCGGGCTCTCCTCCTGGACTGCAGCCGGGCCGATGATCCTGTTTCAGCGGATCCTATTTCATCCCTGGTGGATTTTTCTGCTCGTCTGGATGGGGTTATTTTGCAAGTCGCGGCGTGCGGCGCGGTACGCGATGGGAGGGGGCGTGATCGCCGCCTTTCTGTTGTGCAACTTTGCGCTGCGGCAGCAGATCGCATTGTGGGGCGTCAATCCGCCGTGGCCCGACCTCGTCTGGGGCACGTTACGCGTGATGTTGCGGAGCCTGCCTTTGCTGGTGATGGTCGCCGCGTTGGGGACACGTTCGGCCCGCGACTACTTTCTGCCGGTCTTGCCGGAATGAGACGCGAGCGGCGTCGACGACTCGACGGAAAAGTTTGCCCAGTTTGCCAGTGACCGGGCACATCCCGCAGTTTGCGGGACAGTTCTTGCCGGCGGGAGTTCGCATCAAACCGAATGACGGGGAAATGCCGTCTGGAGCGGGGTCGACGGCGGGGACGATATCGAGTGAGGATTCCCCACATTCTCGACTGACGCCCCAAGGACCGAAGGGATTTTCCCGCGATGACCGCGCCCCACGACTGCGCCGAGCTCGAACGCCACATTCAGGAACTGCAAGAGCAGCTCCTGCAGGCCCAGAAGCTGAGCACGATCGGCACGCTGGCGTCGTCCATGACGCACGAGTTCAACAACATCCTGACGACGATCATCAACTACGCCAAGCTGGGCCTGCGTCACAAAGACAACGCGACACGCGAGAAGGCGCTCGACAAAATCCTGAACGCCGGTCAGCGCGCCAGCAAGATCACGACGGGAATGCTCTCGTACGCCCGACGGGGAAGCGACCGCCGCGAACCGACCGATCTGATCGGGCTTGCCCGTGAAGTTCTGGTGCTTGTCGAGAAAGACCTGAAAATTCACCGGGTGCGACTGCAGACGAATTTCGACAGCCAGCCGGTCGTGGCGGAGGTCAATGCCTCACAGGTCCAGCAGGTGCTATTGAACCTGATCGTCAACGCCCGCCAGGCAATGGAGGCCGGAGGGCAGATCACGGTGAGCGTTCGCGCCGCCGGCGACGGACTGACGGGGGAAATCGCTGTCCGCGACACGGGGCGCGGGATTCCCGCCGAGACATTGCGCAAGATTTTCGATCCCTATTTCACCACCAAGACCGCCGACGCACAGGGGCAGGGGGGGACCGGACTCGGGCTGTCACTGGCCCGGGAAGTGATCGAAGCCCATCACGGCAGAATCCGTGTCGAAAGCACCGTAGGGCAAGGCACGACGTTCATTCTCAAGCTGCCGCTTTTGAAGCACAAAACGGCCCCCGCGGCCGACGCACCGCGCCCGTGGGGCGAGGGTCAGGCTCCGGTCGTTCAAAAAGCCGGATGAGCGTGAAAATGGGCGGCACAGGATTCGAACCTGTGACTTCGACCGTGTGAGGATCGCACTCTAACCACTGAGTTAGCCGCCCGAAGCCGTTCGACGAAGCGACCGGCTGACCAGTTCCGATGTTAGCCCGCCCAAGGCCAAATCTCAAGAGGCCGATGGTGGCCCGGATTTCGCCGCCCGCTCTCTCGTGCCGACCCGTCCGGTGCCCAATATCGGGTGCCGGGGTCAAAGCGAGAAAATCAGCTTCACCGTGAACCGCCATCCGCGGAAACGATCCGAAGCGGCGAATGGCCGGCACACGCGGCGAGCGGTGGCCCCGTCGCAGCGATAGAACGAGCGGCAACGTTCTTGTAGTGCCACCTCGCGGGGCCACGCTTGACGACCCCGCAATTCACCTGGCAGGAATGATCGGTCGTCGATTCTGCCGAAAACGGTTGTCCCGGCTTTCCCGCTTTGACCCCGGCACCCCGCGCCTTTTCACGATCGGTCCCGCCGATTGCAACTTGCGGGCCTCGTAAAGCTCTACGCCGGCTTTTCTGCCGGCACGTCGGTCGGCTCGAACTTAGGCGGATCGAATTTCGGAGCCGTCGCTTCCTCGCGCTCTTCGATCGGAAGCGGGCGCGGCTGGGACGACGAAGAGCTGGCCGGTCGATTCGTCGCGGCGTAAATCTCGTCGTCGATGCCGGACAGCCCTTTCTTGAACTCCATCATCCCCTTGCCCATGCTCCGCGCAACCTGCGGCAGATTCTTGCCAAACAGCAAGAGCGCGATCACGAACAGAACCATCAGCTCCATATTGCCGATACCGAACATAACAGCACCTCCGTCGATCAATAATCTGTGTGATGGGCGGCTCCGCGCTTCCGACGCGACCTTACGAATCCGCTTTCTTTTTGCCTTCCGCATCGCCCTCGGCCTCTTCGTCGATACCCTTCACCCCCCGCTTGAACTCGGTGATGCTCTGGCCGAGCGAACGGGCGATGGTGGGAATTCGCGTCCCGCCGAACAGCAGGACAACGATGGCCAGGACGATCAAAAGTTCATACCCATGAATTCCAAACATCTCGCATTCTCCTGTACCGGTGCGCCGGAGCGGGGCGGGCCATCGGTGATTCAGCCCTGCTCCATGCCTGTTCGGCCGCGACAACGACGAATGTTCCAGTCCACACGCCTCGGCCAGACGTGAACCCGTTTGTCAGGAAATCGGGAACACGACAGCCGTATCTGCGACCGGTTCGCAATCAGAAGGGTGTGATGTTCCACCGTCGATGCCAAAATGGACCAGCGACGATTGAAAGGAACCACGGGGAAAAATCGACAAACCCGCTTCGGACCACCCTGTCTGGACGACGAGACCCGGCCGACATTCAGGCGATCCACTCGGTTTGCCCGCTGGAAGAGCAGGTGGAGGGAGCGGAAGGATCAATGGCTGATTATACCACCGGTGAAAGGGGTGTCAACGACATTGCGCCGGGGATAGAAGTCCATTTTGAACGCCAGATGGCATTTCAGGGCCGGGGCGTGGATTTGACGCAGGTCAGGGACGAACGGGATGCGTCTTTTCGTGCCGTTGAGCTTGTCGGCGCTGTCTATCGCGCACAATTTCGAGAATTACGACTGTGCATGCAACGACACCGAGCAACGCGACAGGCAGCCAACTTTGTGGCGGAGGATCAGACATGCACCAGACAGTGAGTCCGACGAGCAGTATTCCGTACCCCTGCCATCGGTAAAGCGCATCCAGCTTGCCACCGGCGCTTCTCGCATGTTGCCGTCGTCCGCTCATTCTCCAATCATACCCGAGCCAGATACGGGCGCAAACAAATACCCCGCCGAATCACTCCGGCGGGGTCTGTTGCTCCGGTTCCTCGCGCCGCGTTCCGCATCACCCGCTCAAAGAACTCCTCCATCGACCACGGCCGCGATGTGACGCCAGCCGCCATTGCCGACGTGCGACGGCAAAGCCTCCCGTGGTGCCAGCAATCGTTGCAGTCGGCGAAGGCGCGGTCCACCCCTTCCCGTATCCGCATCATCGGCGTCATCCGTCGTATCCGCAATTCTTCTCGCCCGAGCCGGAATCGACTCCCGTTGAGGAACGAAGACCGCCGGGAGCCGCGGCCGATCGTCCTCCGCCCGCTGAGCCATTGATCCGCTCGTTCGGCCGCGGTACGCTTGCCCCGGAACGAAGATCGACACCCTGTTACACACTGGAGAGTTCATGCGTCGCAATCGCCTGCGCGAGTTGCTCAAGGCCGATCAGCCGAGCCTGGGGACCCACATTCACAGTTCCTGGCCGACGATCATCGAGCTGGTCGGGCACTCGGGGATGTTCGACTACGTCGAGTTTGTCGGCGAATACGCGCCGTACGATCTCTACGCACTGGAAAACATCGGCAGGGCGATCGAATTGTTTCCCCATATGACGGGGATGATGAAAATCGAGCAGGAGCCGCGGACCTACCTGACGATTCGCTCGATCGGCTCGGGAATTCAAAACGTCCTCTTCGCCGATCCGCGGACGAAAGAAGATGTCGAAGAATGCGTGCGGGCCGTGCGGGCCGAGGCGCCGCACGCGGGGGGCCGGCACGGCGTCGGCATGCGGCGCGACGTGGGCTGTGTGCTGGAAGGGGGCTCGCCGGCGTTTGTGCAGGCGCTCGACGACGCCGTGATCGCGCTGATGATCGAAAAGGCCCCGGCGGTCGAGAACCTCGAATCGCTGCTGTCGGTGAAGGGGGTCGACATGGTCCAGTTCGGGCCGGCCGACTACTCGATGAGCATCGGCCTGACCGGGCAGTTCACGCATCCCAAAGTCCGCGAGGCCGAGAAGTACGTGATCGAGACGGCCCTCAAGATGGGCGTTGCTCCGCGGGCCGAAATCTCGAGTCCCGACGAGTGTGCCCGATACTTCGATATGGGGGTCAAGCACTTCTGCGTCGGCACCGACATGAACATTCTCTTCAACTGGTTCCGCGACGTCGGCAAGTCGCTGAACGGACTGCTGAAGCGCGATCCCCCATCCAGCGGCAAGGGACCTGGTGGCTACAAGGCGTAGCGCGCGCTACTTCCCTTCCGGCTTGCCGATCTGCTCGCGCAGGTACGACTCGATGAACGGCTTGAGGTCGCCGTCCAGGACGCGACTGGGGTTGCTCGAGACCGTCAGCGTCCGATGGTCTTTGACGCGTTGAGTCGGGTTAAGCTCGTACGTGCGGATCGTACCGCCGCCGAAACCGATTTTGGTTTTTTCGCCCCGCTTGGCGGCCAGCTCGGCGTCGCGCTTCTCCTGCTCGCTCTGAAAGAGCTTGGCTGTCAGCATCTTGCGGGCCAGGGCCCGATTCTTGTGCTGGCTCCGCTCGTTCTGGCATTGCACGACGGTGTTCGTCGGGATGTATGTCAGCCGGATGGCCGACGACGTCTTGTTGACCTTCTGGCCGCCGGCGCCCGAAGCGCGAAATACATCTTCGCGGACATCTTTGTCCCAGTCGATCTCGATCTTCACGTCGTCGTCGAGCTCGGGGACGAGATCGATGGCGGCGAACGACGTCTGCCGGCGGCCCGCCGAATCGAACGGGCTGATGCGAATCAGCCGATGAACGCCGACTTCTCCCTTGAGATAACCGAAGGCGTACGACCCGCGAATCGCCAGCGTCGCGCTGCGGATCCCCGCTTCCTCGGCCTCGGACATGTCCAGCATTTCCATTGTGAAGCCCTGCACTTCAGCCCAGCGCTGGTACATCCGGAGCAACATCGCCGCCCAGTCGGAGGCGTCGGTTCCCCCCTCGCCCGCTTGGACGCTGAGATACGCGCCCAAGGCATCCTCGGGCTTCGAGAGCATGGCCTGCAGCTCGACCGCCGCGACCTGTTGCGTTAGCGCGGAAATCGCCTGGATCAGCTCTTTCTCGCTGGCGCCGGTCGTGTCTTCGGCCGCGAACTCGAGCAGCACCTGCAAATCGTCGGCTGCCGATTGCAGCTCTTTGAGGGGCTTGATCTCCAGTGTCAGCCGGCGCATCTGGGTGACGACGTCCTGGGCCTTGGGAGCATTGTCCCAGAAGCCGGGGGCCGCCATCTGCTCGTTGATCTCCGCGCTGCGTTGCTGCTTGGCCGCGAGGTCAAAGAGAGTCCTGCAGATGCTTGATCCGCGTCAGCAATTCGTTGCATTGCACCTGCAACTCGTGATCCATCGACGCCACTCCAAACCTTGTTTCAATGGGCCTGAGCTGCGCGTCTGGAGCTGAAGTCGGCGAATCGCCGCAAGGCCCCGGACCGCAGGTCGCGAATTATAGGAACTCAACCCCGCCACGACTACTGACAATTCACAGTGTTGCCAAATATGGGGCCTATGCCGCATTCTCTGTCGCGAATGTCGATCCACAATCCCGCGGAAGGATTTGCGGATACGCCAGATGCCGCGAATCGTATCCGTTCGATCCGCGGCATCTGGCGTATCCGCAATCTCCCCGGCCAATCCAGAGCCGGCCACGCTGTGGTTGGGTTCATCGCCAAGGTTGTCATTCGTCCACGAAATGCCAGTGGAGGTCGGTCAACCGGAAAGCGGCTTGGATTGATCGGCGGTCGTCGTACAATGGGGGCCTTGGCTCCGCCTCGTTCGTATTGAGATTGCATTCGATTGAATTCCTGATGAAAGGCGCCATCGATGATTGACCGTTGTCGCGTTGCCTGTGGTGCGCTTGTGCTCCTCGCCGGGGCTCTCACTTCGACTGCCAGTCGCGGCGCCGAGGGGGCTCCCCCGATTCCGCCGACCGTTGTGCCGGGCGCCAAGCTGGTGTCGGTCTTCAGCGACGACCGGTTCTTCGAGGGACCGACGTGGGACCCGCAGTCGAAGAAGCTGTATTTCACAGCCTTCGCGCCGGACAACACACAGATTCTGCGGCTCGACGCGCCGGCCAAGGCGTTCGTGTGGCTCGACAAGACCGAAGGGGTCAACGGGATGTACCTGGCCAACGACGGCCGGCTGGTCGGCGCTCAGGCGTTCGGGCATCGCGTGCTGAGCTACGCCATCGGACCCGACGGCCCGGCGGACACAAAGGTCCTCGTGCACGATACGAAGCTCCACCAGCCGAACGACGTCGCGCAGTCTCCCACGGGCGACATCTATTTCACGGACCCCGATTTCAAGAACAAGCAGACCAGCGTCGTCTACCTGCTCAACACCAAAGGGGAAGTCAAAAAGATCATCCACGACATGCAGGTGACGAACGGAATCAAAGTCTCGAACGACGGCAAGACGTTGTATGTGGCTGATGACGGCCCGAACAATTGGCGCTCCTACCCGATTCTTGCCGACGGAACGGTCGGCCCCGGAAAGCTGTTCTTCGATCCGCCGGTCCCGATGGAAAAACGCGCCTCGCCGGACGGGATGAGCATCGACGAGCACGGCAATCTGTACCTGTCGGGAAGCGGCGGGGTGTGGGTCGTCGATCGCTTCGGCGGGTTGCTCGGGTTCATCGCCATCCCCGAATTCTGCTCGAACGTGACCTTCGGCGGGGAGGACGGCAAGACGCTCTATCTCACTTGCTCCAAGCAGGTCTATAGCCTGGAGATGAACGTCCGCGGTGGTCAATTCGTCCGCAAGAACAAAGAGGTGACGACGGCGGCCGCAAAGCCCGTGACGTCCGACAACGCGCAGGCCGGCATCGAGTTCCGCGAGGATGTCGAGTTCGGCACGGGTGGAGGCAAGACCCTCACGCTGCACCTGGCCCGGCCGACCGGGAGCGGAAAATTTCCGGCGATCGTGTTCATCCACGGGGGTGGCTGGGCCGGCGGCAACAAGAACGATCTGAAAGACGTGATTCGCGCGGCGGCCCGGCAGGGATTTGTTGCCGTCTCGGTCAGCTATCGCTTCGCGCCAAAAGACCTGTTTCCCGCACAGATCGAAGACGTGAAATGCGCCGTCCGCTGGATGCGGGCCCACGCCGATAAGCTCCAGCTCGATCCCAATCGGATCGGAGCGCTCGGGCTTTCGGCCGGAGCGCACCTGGCGATGCTGCTGGGGGTCATGGACAAAGCGGACGGGTTCGAAGGGAATGGCGGCTGGCCCGATCAATCGAGCAAAGTCCAGGCGGTCGTGGCGTACTTCGGGCCGGTCGATTTGCTCGGTGAGTATCCGGACGCCTCAAAGGCAATTGTGCGGAATTTCATCGGGGGAACGAAAGAGGAGAAGACGGCTGAATACCGGCGCGCCTCTCCGATCACCTACGTGAGCGCCGGCGATGCGCCGATGCTGCTCTTCCAGGGGACGGAGGACGTGCTCGTCCCTTACGACCAGGCCTACACGATGGCCAGGGCGCTGACGGCGGTCAAAGTTCCCGGCCGGGTGGAATTGTTGCTCGGCGCGAACCACGGCTGGGGCGGCAAAGAACTCGAACGGACTCTGCGCGAAGGATACGATTTCTTCGGGCAATACCTGAAGAAATGACGGGGTTCGTCGCTTCGCGACGAATGGCCAAGACCTGGAACAGCACGCTTATTTCGGCAGCCGCCTGAGCAGCTTCTTCGCCTTCCGCGCCCAGCCGCGGTTCTGGCGGGCGAAAAACGCCGGGCCGCCGTAGAGGTCCATCAATGTCGCTTCGAGATGCTGGCGGGCGGCGGCGTGATCGCCGCGACTGGTCTCGATCGTCGCCAGCAGCACATAGGCTTCCGGTTGCGTCCAGCGCTTGAGATGCTGCTGTAGTTTCTCGCGGGCTGCCTCTGTTTCGTTGAGGGAACAGAGCGTCCGGCAGTACGCCAGCGAGACGTCGCCGAATTTGTACGAGCCATCTTTGGCCAGGATTTGCTCGAGATGCGTGCGAGCGGCCGAATGATTCTGGCGGTGCATCTCGGCCTGCGCGGCTCCCCATAAGGCCGGGAGACTGCCCGCGTCTTTTTGCAGCGCTTTCGTGAAGCTTTCGGCGGCCCGAGCGTGCTGCCCGGTCTCGCGGTAGACTTCCCCCAGCTCGACGAACTGGTGCGCGTTGCCGATGTTTCGCGCAGCCGCTTCCAGCCGCGGAATCTGCCGGCGCTTTGTCCAGCGCGTCAGGAACGACGGCCCGCCCGACACCCGCGCCGCGGGGAGCCAGCGGACAAAAAAATAAACGACCGCCGCCGGCGGAACGACGAACAGAATCCACAGCCACATCCCCCGGTCGGGATCGTGGCGGACGCAATGGACCAGCATCCACACCCAGAAGGCCCCCATCAACAGCCCGATCGGCTGGTGCAGAAGCAGTGACGGATTGTGCAGATAAACCCACGGACTGAAATAGAGAGGCGTCTCCCAGCCGGGATCGAAACCGGGATCACTCGGCGGCGGTCCGTTCTCGGCGGGGGCTTGCATGGCAGGTCGTCAGGAGCCAGTCGGCAGGGCAGAGGCGGTCGAAACCAACCCCGCGGGTCGCAGTCCGTGGGGCCGACGTCATCAAAAGCATACCTCATTTCGACGACTTGAGCGTCACCGGCAACCGCTCGATCTTCGCCGCCAGGATAAAATCGTTCTCGGAAAGCCCCCCGATGGCGTGGGTCGAGATTTCGATCCACACTTTCCGAAAACCTTCGAGGTGCAGATCGGGGTGGTGCCATTCCTTTTCGGCGAGTTTCCCGACCTTGTCCAGAAACTTCATGCCGGCGGCGAAGTCTTTCACCAGCCAGTCCTTGCGGATCCGCTTGCCACGGTGCGTCAGCTTCCAGCCGGACAGTTTGGCCACCTGCCGTTTGGCTTCGACGGCCGACAACTTCGGCACTCCCCCTTCGCAGGGAACGCACTTTTTGTGGACCAGTTGTTCGGCGGTCAGCGCAGGCATGTCGCGGCTCCAGCAGTCTCACTCGCTTCAAATGAGCCGATCGAATACGGCGCGCGATTGTACCGCAGCGATTGAAGACGTGGAATGCGAAGTGGCGCTGCGCGCTCGGCTACGCGATGATGTCATGCACGACTTCGCCGTGGACGTCGGTCAGGCGGAAATCGCGGCCGGCGTAGCGATAGGTGAGCTTGGTGTGATCCATCCCCAGAAGATGCAGCATCGTCGCGTGCAGATCGTGCAGGTGAACTTTGTTCTCAACGGCAAAATAGCCGTAGTCATCGGTCTTGCCGTAGACCAGCCCGCGCTTCACCCCGCCGCCGGCCATCCACATCGTGTAACCCTGCGGGTTGTGATCGCGGCCGTCGTCTCCCTGGGCGACCGGCGTGCGGCCGAATTCCCCTCCCCAGAGAACAAGCGTGTCATCGAGCAGGCCGCGCGACTTGAGATCAGCCAGCAATCCCGCGATCGGCTTGTCGACTTCGAGCGCATTCCGGGTGTGGTCGTTTTTCAGATTCCCGTGCTGGTCCCACTTGTAGCTGTGCGTGCACTGAACGAAGCGAACCCCCTGTTCGGCGAAGCGGCGGGCCATCAGGCACTGCCGGCCGAAATTCTTCGTCGCCGGATCGTCGAGACCGTACAACTTGAACGTGGCTTCGCTCTCGTTCGAAATGTCCTGAAGCTCGGGAGCGGCCGACTGCATGCGAAACGCCAGCTCGAACGAGTTGATCCTCGCTTCGAGCGACGAATCGGGGCCGGTAGCCGCGAGCCGGTCTTGATTCAAGTCGCGCAACAGGTCGAGCTCCATCCGCTGCAAATCGGGAGTCGTTCCGTCGGCGTTCTTGATGAACGGAATCGTCGCCTGATCGGAAGGGGTGCTGGCGTTTCCGAGCGGCGTTCCCTGGTAGACGGCCGGCAGAAAAGCCGAGTTGTAGGCATTCACGCCGCCGTGCGTCAGCGTCGGGCAGATCGTGATGTAGCCCGGCAGGTCCTGGTTCTCGGTCCCCAGGCCATACGTGATCCACGATCCAAGGCTCGGGCGGACGAACGTGTCGCTGCCCGTGTGCAGTTCGAGCAGCGCCCCGCCGTGCCGCGAGTTCGAGCCGCACATCGAATTGATCAGGCACAGATCATCGACGTGCTGCGCGACGTGTGGAAACAGGTCGCTGACCCACGCTCCCGACTGACCATACTGGCGAAACTGCCACGGCGATTTCAACAGATTGCCGGTCGCCGACGAAAAGACGCGCGGCTTCGAGAACGGCAGGGGCTTGCCGTGGTCCCGTTCGAGGAGCGGCTTGTAGTCGAACGTGTCGACTTGCGACGGCCCGCCATGCATGAACAGAAAAATCACGCGCTTGGCGGTCGCGGGGAACTGCGGTGGCCTGGGCGCCAGGGGATTGGCAGTCGAGGCCGCACGGAGATCGTTCCCGCAGAGG
>JAGVKR010000690.1 GCA_020050375.1 Planctomycetales bacterium | reverse complement strand
GGTGAGCTTGAGGGACGCCACATCGGTCAACCGCCGCGCGAGAAGCATCGCTGCGACGCAATGCACTCCCCCCCAGACGGCCAATGGGGGAAATGCGCGAATGTCGGACCAGACGGACAGATCGCGGACCAGCGCGATAGACCCATCGACGATTCGAGCGCGAAGGCGATTCGGGTGGAATCTCCCAGGGATCTTCTGAAGCGACATTGGCGATTCACCCTCCATGGCTCGTCACGCGCGTTCGCGTTGGATGACGGTGAGCGCAGAGCGTTCGCGGCCGCAAGGGGTGGTTCAGGGGGCTTACGCCCCCCGCTCGCCGGTGGAGGCTCAGTTGACGACGAACTGCGGCTTGTAAGGGGCACTGCCCAGACCGGCCGCCTCGCGCAATTTGACCGCTTTTCCCGTCGCTTCCCAAGTGAACTCCGGATCGTTCCGGCCGAAGTGGCCGCCGGCAGCCGTCTTCCGAAAGATCGGTCTGCGCAACTGCAAATCGTTAATAATGCCGCGCGGAGTCAGGGGGAACATCTCGCGAGCCAGGGTCGCGATCTTATCGTCGGGGATCACCCCGGTGCCAAACGAATCGACGCGGACGCTGACCGGATCGGCGACTCCAATCGCATACGCCAGTTGGACTTCGCATTCGGAAGCCAGCCCGGCTGCAACGACGTTTTTGGCGATGTGCCGGGCCATATAAGCAGCCGATCGGTCGACTTTCGTCGGGTCCTTGCCCGAGAACGCCCCGCCGCCGTGGCGACCCCAGCCTCCGTAGCTATCGACGATGATCTTGCGCCCCGTCAAGCCCGTGTCCCCGTGTGGACCGCCGATCACGAACCGTCCCGTCGGGTTGATGTGATACTTCGTATGCGAAGTGAGCAGATTCTTCGGGATCGTCCTGGCAATGACTTCGGGAATCACATAGTCGGAGATCTGCTTCTGGTCGACGCTCTCGTCGTGCTGTGTCGAAACGACGACGGCAGAAATCCCGACTGGCTTGCCCCCTTCGTATTCGACTGTCACCTGGCTCTTGCTGTCGGGGCGCAGCCATTTGACTTCCCCCTTTTTGCGGCATTCGGTGAGCCGATTGATGATCCGGTGAGCAAATGCGATCGGAACGGGCATGTACTCGGGGGTCTGGTTGCACGCGAAGCCGAACATCAACCCCTGGTCGCCGGCCCCGTCGCGATCGACACCCATCGCAATGTCGCCGCTCTGGCTGTGCAGGGCGAGAAACACGCGGAGGCTGTCGGCGCTGAAGCCCATTTCATCACCGACGTAGCCGATGTCGCGGACAATCTCGCGCACGAGCTTGGCGTGATCGATATCGGCCCGAGTCGTGATCTCACCCGAGAGGACGACCAGATCGGTCGTGCACAACGTTTCGCAGGCCACGCGCGACTGAGGATCGTCTTTGAGCAATCCGTCGAGCACACCGTCGGAAATCTGGTCGGCGACCTTATCGGGGTGCCCCATGCTGACTGATTCACTCGTGAACAAAGCGCTGGCCATTACATAACTCCATCAACATTGTCGAAATTGTGAGAACGAACCTTTTATTCTGACCCCGGGTGACACCCGGGGTCAAGCGATTTTAGGGGGTCTCATTCCCCGCAACAATGCCACGCGACAGATGGATCCCTCCGGTGGTCGGGGTGGTTGGGGTTGTAACGACTACCGTCACGGGGGCCGGAATGGTGGGGGCTTCCGCTGATCGGCCCGGCACCCCGTCGACCGACAGGCAAAGTCCATTTTGCCTCGAACGGCGGGAATTGCGGAAACGCCGGATGAGGCCGCTGAAACGGATCGGAATCGAATCGGGCATCGCCCGCGATCAGGCGGCGCGGGGTTGCCGTTCAGCGGCTGTTCGCCGAGTCTCGGCCAGCGTGGAATTGATCAGATCGAGAGTCCGTTCCGTCGCGCCACGTTGATTGACTACCAGGGCCTGCGCCCGCTTTCCGCGCCGTCGGCCCCGCTCCGGATCGGCGAGGAGCTGCCGCAGCTCTTCGATCAACTCGGACGGATTGTGGACGACGACTGCCGCCTCCTGCCCGAGGAGCAGCTCGACGACATCCTTGAAATTCCACGTGTTGGGGCCAAACAGCACGGCGGCGCCGTAGGCGGCCGGTTCGATCATGTTCTGCCCGCCCCGTTGAGTCAGGCTTCCCCCGACGAAGGCGATGTCGGCCAGCCCCCAGCAGGCAGAGAGCTCGCCCAGCGTGTCGAGGAGGAGGACGGGAGTGTGGAGTGCGGAGTGCGGAGTGCGGAGTTGGGTGGGGGGGGCGAGATCGCTGTCGGCATTTGCGAGCAACTGGCTGCGGCGCAGCAGTGGCAGCTTGTAGTTCTCTGTGACGAGACGGGCGACTTCCTCGAAGCGTTCTTTGTGACGAGGAACGAGGATCAGCTTCAAATCCGGATGATCGTTACGGACGGCAAGCCAGGCGTCGATCGCGTATTGCTCTTCCGGCGCCTGCGTGCTCCCGGCGATGAACACTCGATCGGCCCCGTCCAGCCCAAGCAACTGCCTGAGCTCGCACGTCCGCGGGTTGTTGCGATCGGTTTGCACTCCGTCGAACTTGATCGACCCCGTGACGGTGATGCGGTTACGAGCGGCTCCCAGTCGGGAAAACCGCGCGGCGTAGACTTCGTTCTGAACCAGCAATCGGCGGAGTCGCACGAGCATGGCCTGCACCAGTGGCCGAATCCGCAAATAACCGCGAAAGCTGCGTTCGGTGATCCGTCCGTTGATCAGCATCACAGGGATCCGCCGAGTGGCCGCCGCAAACACGAAATTGGGCCACAACTCGAGCTCGACCAGGGCAATCGCCGTCGGCCGCAGGCGATCGAGGGCCCTGGCAACCGACCAGGTGAAATCGAGCGGATAATAGACGACCCGGCACTGCGGATAGCGCTCGCAAGCGACGCCGTAGCCGGTCGACGTGGTGACGGAGATCACGAATTCGAGGTCGGGTTGCTGTCGCATGAGTCCTTCGACGATCGGCCGAAGTTGCAGCACTTCCCCGACGCTGACGGCATGAAGCCACAGGCATGGACGATCACCTCTACGGACCGGAACCGTGCCCCACAATTTCTCAGCCCATCCCTGCCGATACTTTCCCTGGGTCACGCTCTTGAGCACGAGCCAGGGCGTAATGGCCGCGAGTAGCGCCAGATACGCAAGGTTGAGCAGCCAGCCGAGCATGGGAATCCCTTCCCGACAAGCGAAAGACGAATGTCGAAATTTCGCACTTATCGCCTGCCGTGACAGTTCTTGAATTTCTTGCCGCTGCCGCAGGGGCATGGTTCATTGCGGCCGACGCGCTCGCCGCGATTGCGGATCGGTTCGATCGGCTTGTCGCGGGGCTCTGCCGCGCTTGGGGGGCCGTTCGGGTCGCTTGTCGCACTTTCCTCGGGAACGAAGTCGGAAGGGGGTGATTCGTGCGTGGTGCTGGTGATCTGCCACAACGAGCCGACGAAGCCGGGGCTTTCCTGCTCCATACGAAAAATCGAGCCGGTCACCTGCTGGGCGATTCCCTTCCACATCGCTTCGAAGGCCTTCATCCCTTCGCGCTTGTACTCGACCTTGGGGTCCTTCTGCGCATAGCTGACGAGACCAATCCCCTGGCGGAGATGGTCCATGTAATACAGGTGGTCTTTCCAGGCGGTGTCGAGCACTTCCAACAGCAACGACCGTTCGGCCTCACGCAGCTCGGGGCGATACCGGGCTTCGATCTCCTGCACGACCTTTTGCCGGGTCTCTTCGCGCGGCAACGGCAGGAGATCTTCGGCGGCGAGGCTCGATTTGAATTCTTCGTGCGCCCAGGCCACCAGCTCGTGCACCGGCTCGCGCTGACGGACCGGCGCCAGCCGCGTGTCTTCGCCATTGCGCTGGCCGTAAGCCCGATCGAGGAATTCGTCAACCTTTTCGAGCGCCTGACCGTTGGAATAGAAATTCTGGCTGCACTGCGTGAGGATTCCCTGAATGTCGTCGCGGGCTTTGCCGCGAAATGATTCGGGATCGAGCTGGGTCTGGAAGCGGCTGTTGGCCCATCGCACCAGCCCTTCCCGATCGTAGCGCTCTCCCCCTCCCGCCTGGACGGCCATGAACCGCGACAGGCCGACCGACACCGGGAAGTGGATCTCTTTGTCTTTGTAGAGCTTGTCGACTTCCTGCAGAATCAGCGTCACCGCCTGTTCCTGCGACAGCCCGACAAATGGCTCGGGGGCCAGCATGTCGATGGTGTACTGGTGCGACAGCCAGTTGCACAAACTGCGGCGGCCGTAATCTTCACTGAGAAAGTCTTTAACCGGCTCGAAGCTGGCCCGTTCGATCGCCTCCTTCGCCCGCTCCCACAGGGATTCGAACACGCCGTCGCGACCGACCTTTTTCAGCTCACGATCGTTGGTATTGAGCCCCCACCGGGCATTGACCCACTTCGACAGGCCGAGCCAGTTCCATTCAGATTCATCTTCGATTTCGGTCGGGAGATCTTCTTCGACCTTGTCGCGGATCAGGTCTTCGGCCTGGCTGATCGCCTCGTCCTTGAGAAACTGAACCACGACCTCCGGGTCGTCTTCCCGCAAATCTTTGGGCTCGATCTCGATCCCGGCTTCCTGTGCCGCCCAGCGGGCGCACGTGGCGCGGCCATAATCGGCGGCCAGCAATTCAGCGACGCCGGCGGTGACTTGCTCGCGCAGCATGTCGAGAATGATCGCGCGGCAGTCTCCCCCCTCCAGAATATTCTGCCGGAACGAATAGACCCGCTTGCGTTGCTGGTCCATCACCTCGTCGTATTCGAGCAGGTTTTTCCGCTGCTCGAAGTGATGCTCTTCGACCCGTTTCTGAGCCCGCTCGATCTGGCGGCTGACGAGACCGCTTTCGATCGCTTCCCCCTCCCGCATCCCCAGCCGCGTCAGCACGCTTTTCACCCAGTCGCCGGCGAACTTCCGCATCAACTCGTCTTCGAGCGAGAGGAAGAACCGGCTCGAACCGGGGTCTCCCTGCCGGCCCGATCGGCCGCGCAACTGCAAGTCAATCCGGCGGGCTTCGTGTCGCTCGGTCCCGATAACGTGCAACCCACCCAGTTCGGCAACCTGGCGCCCCTCTTCGACCATCCCTTCGTCGGCGGCAATTTTTTTGGTCAGGGCATCCCACTCGGCCTTGGGGATTTCCAGCCGCGAAGCATAGGTGTGCTTGAGCTGCTCCCACGCCGCCTGATCGGGGTTGCCGCCGAGGATGATGTCGGTGCCGCGGCCAGCCATATTGGTCGCGATCGTCACCGCCGCCTTCCGCCCGGCCTGGGCGATGATGTCGGCTTCGCGCTCGTGATGCTTGGCGTTGAGGACTTCGTGCTTGATGCCGAATTTCCCCAACAATCCGCTCACCAGCTCTGATGTTTCGATCGACACCGTCCCCACGAGAATCGGGCGGCCGGTTTCATGAACCTGGCGAATCTCTTCGACCACCGCACCGAACTTCTCGCGCTCGCTGCGATAGATGACGTCGGCGAAATTGACGCGGCTCATGGGCCGGTTGGTGGGGCAGGCAACCACGTCGAGCTTGTAGATCTTCCAGAACTCGTTGGCCTCGGTCATGGCGGTGCCCGTCATGCCGCCGAGCTTCTTGTACAGCTTGAAGAAGTTCTGGAGCGTGATCGTTGCCAGTGTCTGGTTCTCGGCTTTGACCGTCACTCCCTCTTTGGCTTCGACCGCCTGATGCAACCCGTCGCTCCACTGCCGCCCCTTCATCAGGCGTCCCGTGAACTCGTCGACGATGATGATCTCGCCCTCCATCGACACGTAGTTCACGTCGCGCTTGTAGAGGTGATGGGCCTTGAGCGCGTTGTCGATCAGGTGCGGCCATTCCATGTTGCCGGCCGTGTAGAAGCTCCCTTCGACGTAATTCTGCTGGTTGGCAATTTCCTCGGCGGCGCGAACGCCGTCGTCGGTCAGGTGACAGGTGTGCTCTTTCTCCTTCACTTCGAAGTGCACGTCGCGCTTGAGCTGTTTGGCCACTCGATCGGCCTTGCGGTATTTGTCGACGTCGTCGTGGGCCGGGCCCGAGATGATCAGCGGCGTGCGCGCCTCGTCGATAAGAATATTGTCGATCTCGTCGACGATCGCGTACGTCAGCGGCCCCTGGACCTGCATCTCCTTGATCGGCTTCATGTGATCGCGGAGGTAGTCGAACCCGAACTCGTTATTGGTGCCGTAGGTGATGTCGCACTTGTACGCTGCGACTTTCTCTTCCCCCTCCTGATGCGACTGGATGCACCCGACCGTCAGCCCCAGCCCCATGTAGAGCGGCCCCATCCATTCCATGTCGCGGCGGGCGAGATAGTCGTTGACCGTCACGACGTGAACGTGCCCGCTCAGCGCATTGAGCGCGCAGGCCAGTGTCGCCACCAGCGTTTTTCCTTCGCCGGTGACCATTTCGGCGATCATTCCCTGGTGCAGGACGTAACCGCCGATCATCTGCACGTCGTAATGCCGCATCTTGAGATACCGCCGGCCCGACTCGCGGACCGCCGCGAACATCTCGGGAAGCAGGTCGTCGAGCGTTTCGCCTTTGGCGAGCCGCTCGCGGAATTTCGTCGCTGTCTGGCGCAGCTCGTCGTCCGAGAGCTTCTGCCAGTCCGGCTCCTGCTGATTGATCTTGTCCAGAAGCGAGCCGGGGACGATCGAGGTTTGATCTCCCTTGCGGACGAAGCCCAGGCGCTTCATCATCCGCTCGTTCGACGCGCCGAACAATTGGGTGACAAAGCGTTCGATCGCCGCCGTCAGGGCGATGAAAAAGTCACCGATTTTTTCCAGAAATTCCATGCTCTCGCTCGTCTAGAATGTCCTTAAGCCGAGGTGCTGCGTACCCACCGGGGGGCTTACGGCACGGGGGCTACACGATTTGTGCCAAACCACGGAATCCCGAGCGGGCGCGCACCTTCTCCTGATTCACAAATCTGCGCAAAGTGTAGGTTTGGGCAGGATTTGGGTCAATGCCGCTCGGAGCAGGCAGGGACCGGCCGATGCAGTGGGCAGCCTGGCCCGCCGGATCACGTTCTCCGACCGACGCTGGGCTTTATGCCGGAATGGCAGTCGGCCTACAATGGGATGCAAGGAACGCGGTTCAGTCAGTGACGTCGTTTTTCCCATGAGGACTATCCGTATGGCAAAGGCTCGCCGGTCGACCAAGTTACGCCGGGTTTTGAAGGTTGTGATCGAAAAGCACTCCGACGGTTACGTGGGCTATCCGTTGGGACTGAAAGGTGTCGTTGTGAGCCAAGGGGATTCGTATGACGAGGCGCTGACCGACACGAAATCGGCGATCCGCTTTCACATCGAAACCTTCGGTAGCGAAGCCTTCGACAGCGACTCTCCCGTCGAAGAGGTCTTTGTCGCAGAAGCCGGGATCGAGAGCTGATGGCGAAGTTCCAAGAGGAATTGACATGATCTCGGAAGAATCGAGAGCGACTGCCCGGAAGGCACAGAAAATCTACGAACTGCAGTTGCAGCAGCAGATGGAACGAGATCACGCCGGCAGGTACGTCTGCATTGAGCCAATATCCGGCAGCCATTTCATTGGCGAAACGTTTGACGACGCCGTGAACGCAGCTATCGATGCCTTTCCCGATCGGCTGACGCACACGTTAAGAGTTGGGCAGGCCGCCGCTCTGCATCTGGGAGTGCTGGTTCAGTGAATGGAATCGTCGATGATTCTCTCCGGGCTCTGCTCGACGTTTTCCTGGCAGCCGACATGGGTGGCGTGAAAGACTCAGCACAATGTTGCTGGCGGATCGGAAGCTGATGATCGACTATCTGACGAAGAGCGTTGAACTGACTTAGCGCGACAACCGCCCCGGCTACTGGGAACAAGGGGGCTATCACAATCACGGCGACCCTTGGACGGAGGAACAGTTTGGGTAGTAGCGACCAGTGTCACAGCGCGAGCAGTTGCGAGTGACATGCACCGGAGATCGTGCAATAATTCTGGGGGCAATCTGAGACTGTGACAAAGGCGAACGACAATGATTCGGACTATCAAAATCGATACAGACGCCTATGATCGGTTGGACGACGCGCGTCGGCAGGGGGAAAGCCTGTCGGAAGTCATCAAGCGCTGCGTCCCGAAGAAGCGATCCCTCGACGATGTCGCGCGCCTTCTGGCACGTTCCGGCTTGTCGGACGCAACGCTCGACGCGATCGACGAATCGGCATCGCGCCGCCGTCGCACACCGCGCCGCCGCAGGTCTTGATGGATGGCCATCCTCGACACGACGTTTCTGATCGACTGGATGAAGGAAGCGAAGCGACACCGCTCAGCTCGCGCGACCTTAAAGCTGACCGAGTTCGTCGATCGCGGCGAAGATCTGCGCGTCACGGTATTCACCGTCGGAGAGCTCTATATCGGTGTGGCGAAGGGAAACCAACCCCTGCGCGAGACGCGCGTTATCGAGACCGCACTGGCGGCTTTTGAGGTCGTGGGATTTGACGTGAGTACCGCCAGGATCTTCGGAATGGTCGTCGGTCGGCTGGAGACGCTGGGGCTCGTGATCTCCGAAATCGACGCATTGATCGCCAGTATCGCCCTCGAACAAGAGGAATTACTCGTAACACGGAATGAGCGACATTTCGTCCGAGTGCCAGGTTTGCGCGTTGAGGTCTGCTAAACTCATTGGCCCATGCGAGCGCTCACGGTGATCGCGTAACTGAATCACTCACTTCCGTCCTCAAACAAATAATCCGAGTCGATCCGCCTGATTTCGTAGCTGCGGCTGATTGTCGTGCCAATACCGTGGTCAATCATTTCAAGGAGCGGCTGCATCAGCGTCTGGTAGTCTGGCACGCTCATTTCTCAGCCCCTCTCTAATTTCTTATCTGATTTCCGCGTATTAATCGGCGATAGACACATCAAAGAACGTGGAATCATTACTTTGCCAAAATCGGCCGCAGCGCCGCCTCCAGCGCATCCGCCTGCTGCACGAAGCCCAGGTCGGTGGGGTGTGAGCTGTCGACGGTCCCTTCGCCGTCTTCGTTCAACAACTTTTCGCCGGAGAGGTAGTGCAGGTTCGGCGTGCCGGCTTTCGTCAGGCGGTCGAAGGCGCCACGTAGCGCGGCGCGGCTGCCGGCGTTTCTTTCGCGCTTCGAAGTCACAAGGAACGAATCAGTGTAGCTCCGATCTTCCACCAGCAGAATCGGCGTTTCGGGATGGGCGGCGCGTAACGTAGCAACGAACGGCTCGACCCGTTCCGTCACCTCGGCGGCCCCCATATTGGGAAGGCAGTCGAGCACATAGACCGACGGATCGAGCTCGGCAAAGAGCTTCGCCATCTCCGGCTCCATCCGCCCATTGCCCGAGAAACCGAGATTGATCACCGGGCAATTCAGCCGCCGCTGCAAAATCGCCGTATGCACCATGCCCGGGCGCGACGCGCAGCCTCCCTGCGTGATCGACGTTCCATAGAAGACGATCGGCTTCCGCGCTCCCGGGTAGGAATCCCCCTTCGCCAGCGCAGTTCCCTTCGGCAGGCCGATCTCGACCGACGAGACGCCGTTGTAGAGCGGTAGATAAAGCAGAAACTCACGCTCACCGCCGGGAATTCCGCTCGTCAGTTGCACGCGATGAGTCAGCTCTTTCTCTTTAGGAATGCCAACCGCCAGCCAGTGCCAGCGCCCTTCATGCCGGACGTATAGATCGAGCCCGCTGACCCCCGTCGCCGGCATGTGGGGCATCGCCAGCCGGTCGGAGATCAGCGTCCAGCGGGCGTGAATCGTCGTCGCATCGGTGACAAACCGCGCACAGAGCCCCGCGGAATGCCGACTGAGCGACCAGACCGGATCGCGGACAACCCCTTCCGCCTTCCCCGGCAATCGATCGAACGGCGCCTGGGTCTCCCTCCATCCCTGCCCTTCGACGTCGAGCAGCCGCAGGTCGTACCACAGGATGTTGCCTTCCGCATCGGCGACCCCCTTCGCTGTGTCGATTTTGTCGCCGGCGTTGCTGGATGACACGAGCGCGACGGCAAACATCAGCGTTGCCATGAAACTGCGACGATCGAGCATGCGCGAGGTCCTTGAATGGATGGAAAGAGCCGTATCTTCAGGAGTTGACCGCAAGGCCGGCATCGTAATCCCCCAGCGGGCAAAACGGCAACGCCGGCGGCGACTTCACTGGTTCGACACGTCTGAGCAAGCATTCCACATTGCGTTTCACGAAGGAGCCCTTCCCTCCACAGGCGAGCGAGACCAGAATGCCGATGACGAGACCTCATGCTGCTGATACCACAAAGCTGCGCTCCTGTAGAAAAGCATTCTGAACCACGACATAAACGAACCACACGAAAAAGAACTCGGATTGCAGCGCAACTGGTGCATGAAAGCCGCTTATTTTCGCGTCTTCCGTGTATTTCATGGTTGAAGCGCTTTCTGGTTCCGGTCTATCGACGCGATGCCGGGCCGTAATCATTCTCGCGGACAGGCGGCTTGCCCTCATTCGCGTTTTGGACTCATCTACCAGGTTTTCTCCCCGCCATGTCACTCTCCCATCCTCCCAGCCCCT
>JAGVKR010000766.1 GCA_020050375.1 Planctomycetales bacterium | reverse complement strand
TGGGGGTCAACCAGAGCCATCAGGGGGTTCGCACCGCGCAGGGCCTGATCAACCTCGCCCTGATGACGGGCAACATCGGCCGCCCCGGCACCGGCGCCAACTCGATCACCGGGCAGTGCAACGCGATGGGCTCGCGGCTGTTCAGCAACACGACCAATCTCTTCGGCGGCCGCGATTTCGAGAAAGCCGAAGATCGCAACGACGTGGCGCGTCTGCTGGGGTTGCCGATCGAAAGGATTCCCGATCGAAACAGTTGGGCTTATCCCGAGATCGTCTCGGGGATTCTCAAGGGGAAAATCAAAGGCTTGTGGATCATCGCCACGAACCCCGCCCATTCCTGGATCAATCAGGGGCAGTTGCTCGACATTCTCGACCGACTCGATTTTCTCGTCGTGCAGGACATGTATCACACGACCGAAACCGCCCGCATCGGCGATCTCTTTCTGCCGGCGGCCGGCTGGGGTGAAAAAGAAGGCACCTTCATCAACTCCGAGCGGCGATTCGGCCTCGTCAAAAAAGTGGCTCGCGCCCCGGGGCAAGCGCTGTCCGATTTCTCGATCTTCAAGCTGATTGCTGACGCCTGGGGCTGCGGCGGCCTCGTCCAAGAATGGGAATCGCCCGAGGCTGTCTTTCAGATCCTGAAACGCCTTTCGGCCGGACGTCCCTGCGACATCACCGGCATCCGCGACTATCATATGCTCGACGAGCGCGGCGGCCTGCAATGGCCGTTTCCCGAAGCCAATCCACCGGACGACAACGAACGGCGGCTGTTCGAAGACGGTCGATTCCATCATGCCGATGGACGCGCAAAATTCCTGTTCGAGGCCTCGCGCCCCATGCCCGAGCCCCCGACCCGAGCTTACCCGCTGCTCTTGCTCACCGGTCGCGGGAGCGCCGCGCAGTGGCACACCGAAACGCGGACGGCGAAGTCGCCCGTTCTCCGGAAACTCGCGCCTCAAGGGGTGTACGTCGAAATCAGTCCCGCCGATGCGCGCGGGTTGGGAGTGCGACAGAACGATTACGTGATGGTCGAGTCGCAGCGCGGCAGTGTGCGGGCCCGCGCCTTCGTGACGCACTCGGTTCGTCCCGGCCAGGTGTTCGTCCCCATGCACTACCCCACCGTGAATCAACTCACTGACGCCGTGTTCGATCCTTATTCGCGACAGCCCTCGTACAAAGCCTGCGCCGTCCGCGTCCGCCGCGCAGAAGCCATCCCCTGATTTGATTTCTCTTCAACTCTGTAACTCTCAATCTCTTCCACTCCTAATCTTAGCGACCGACCGCCATGCATCTCCGCGACTTCATGAAATCCGGTCACCCCGGAACACTATTCACGGCCCTGCTTTACTTCGACTTCTGCTTTGCCGTGTGGGTCTTAAACAGCGCGCTGGCGCCGTACATCAGTGATGAGTTCGGCCTGACCCCCGAGCAGAAGGGGTTTATGACATCGGTGCCGGTCTGGGCCGGAGCACTGATGCGGTTTCCGCTGGGTGTGCTGGCGCAATACATCGGTCGCAAGAACGCCGCGCAGATCAATATGGCGATTCTTGTGATCGGGTTGCTCTCGGGCTATTTTCTCGCCGGCAGCTTTGGCGGAGTCATCGTGCTGGGGGCCATTCTGGGAGTCGCGGGGGCCAGCTTCGGGGTGGCCCTGTCGCTTGGCTCGGGTTGGTTTCCTCCACAGAACAAAGGGCTGGCGATGGGGATCGCCGGCGCGGGAAACAGCGGCGCCGTCTTGGCGGTTCTCTTTGCGCCCCCCCTGGCCAAAGCCTACGGGTGGCAATCGGTCTACGCGCTGACGGCCGTCCCGATCCTTCTGGCGATGGCTGCGATGCAGATCTTTGCGAAGGAGCCCCCCGATCTCGAACAGAAGAAATTCAGCGACTACCTGAAGATCCTCGTCGATCGCGACGCGTGGGTGTTCAACCTCTTGTATATGGTCACGTTCGGCGGATACATCGGATTGACCAGCTTTCTGCCGACGCTGTTTCACGATCAATATGGGATCGCCAAGGAGGACATCGGCAAATACTCGGCGGGGATCATCGTCATGGCGAGCGTGCTCCGCGTGCTCGGCGGGTTCCTTGCCGACCGGATCGGGGGCTTGCGGATTCTGCTCGTGCTGAGCGGGATCATCATTGCGACGACGGCAACCGCCGCCCTGCTGCCCGCCAACCCGTGGATGATGGTGGCGATTCTCGTCGTCTGTTTCTCGGCAATGGGAGCGGGCAATGGCGCGGTCTTCCAGTTGGTGCCGCTGCGGTTCAAATCGACGACCGCCGTCGCCGGCAGTCTGATCGGCGAGGTCGGCGCCCTGGCCGGGGGGTTCCTCCCGATCACAATGGGCTACAGCCTCAAATGGACCGGCAGTTTTTCGACCGGTTTTCTGACGGGAACGTTCCTGGCCATCGCCGCTTTGGTCGTGCTCTCGATCATGATCCGCGAATGGACGGGCCAATGGGTCGGTGCCGGCGGCAAGGCGATTGCCGCGCCCCCCGTCAACGTTCCCGACGAAGGGTCGCTCGGATTCTCGCCTCGCGTGCAACCCGTCGAGGCGTGAGCCGATGGCGGCGCGCCGTCGGATCGAAAGCCCCGATCAGCGCTTCTGCCGCGCTCGAACCGATCGTCGGTCTGCGGCGATCAAACTGATCTCCACAGAGGCGACCAGGACCGGACCTGTAATGCAATCGGCCTGCGCTGCTTGCCGAGATCGAAATCGCGACAGGGTTGCGGGGCGGCTGTCTCGCGACGATCATCTCATCGTCACTTGTTTCTTGCGGTTGATCGCTTTCCCGGTCGCTGTTTGCCTCACTGGAGATTCCGGTCACTTTGGAAATCTTTCTCGAATCCGAAACGTGGCTGAGCCTGTTGACGCTGACGGCGATGGAGATCGTGCTCGGCATCGACAACATCGTCTTTCTTTCCATCCTCGCCGGACGCCTTCCCCCCGGCCAGCAGACGATGGCGCGTCGAGTCGGGCTGACGTTTGCTCTGGTGGGGCGACTACTTCTGCTCGCGGCCGTTTCGTGGATGATGCACCTGACCCGTCCCCTCATTTCAGCGCTGGGCCACGGGTTCTCCGGCCGGGATCTGATTCTGCTCGGTGGGGGAGTGTTTCTCGTCGCGAAGTCGACGCACGAGATCTTTCGGCGGGTCGAAGAGTCGGAGTCCTCCGAAAAAACGGCCGCCCCCGCCAGTAGTCTGGGCTGGGTGCTGGCGCAGATTCTTGTTCTCGATCTCGTCTTCTCGCTCGATTCGGTGATCACCGCCGTCGGCATGGCGCAGAGCTTCATCATTATGGCGATCGCGATGGTGATCGCCGTGCTGGTGATGCTCGTGTCGGCCAAAACGGTCTCCGAGTTCATCCATCGGCACCCGAGCATGAAGGTGCTGGCACTGGCGTTTCTGCTCCTGATCGGCGTGATGCTCGTCGCCGACGGGATGGGGCACCACATTCCCAAAGGCTACATTTACTTTGCGATGGGTTTCTCACTGCTTGTCGAGCTCGTGAATCTCGGCAAACGGGCGCGCGACCGGCCGCGCGCCTCGTAGCACGGGCTGTCAGCCCGTGTGTGTCAGCCGGCGCGACTGCATTTGGCGTTGCGACTCCGTCTCGCCCGAGCTAACTGCCCGGGCCGCGACCGGCGATGCACCTCATTCCCTCTCACGGCGCTTCGATCACGATCTTCCCGAAGTGCGCTCCGCTTTCCATATGGCGGAACGCGGAGCGGGCGTCGCCAAACGGGAACACGCGATCGACGACGGGATGGATCTCGTGCTTCGCAATCGTTTCGTTCATCGCTTCGAACATCCCGCGGCTCCCGACGAAGATTCCCTGCACGCAGACTCCTTTCATCAGGATCGGGATCGGGTTGAACTGGCTGGTGCCCGAAAGAATCCCGATCAGGCTGATTCGCCCTCCCATGCGGACCGCCTTGAGCGATTCGCCCATCGTTCCGGCCCCCCCCACTTCGACGACGTGATCGACTCCCCGTCCCTGCGTCAATTCGCGAACACGATCCCCCCACGCCGGCGTCGTTTTGTAGTTGATTCCGTCCGAGACTCCCATCTTGAGGACGCGGGCCAGCTTCTCGTCGCTGCTCGAAGTGGCGATGACCCGCGCGCCGCGCGCCTTGGCGAACTGGAGCGCGAACAGCGACACCCCTCCCGTCCCCTGGATCAGGACCGTCTCACCGGAATTGACGCCTCCGGCCGTCACCAGCGCGTGCCAGGCGGTCACCGCGGCGCATGGCAGCGTGGCCGCCTCCTGGTTCGTCAGATGCTTCGGAACCGGCACAACGCCCTCGGCATCGAGCACGACCTGTTCTGCCAGCACGCCGTCAATCGCCCCGCCGAGCGCCGTTTTTGCCTTCGCTTCGTCGACCTCGCCGTCGATCCATTTCTGCATGAAGATCCCGGCAACACGATCTCCTGCTTTGACGCGCGTCACGCCGGCGCCACCCGCCACGACTTCGCCGACGCCGTCCGAAAGCGGGACGAGCGGCAACCGCAGCTTCGGGTTGTAAAGCCCCTTGACCATCAGCAGGTCGCGGTAGTTGAGCGACCAGGCCCGCATCTTCACTAGCACCTGCCCGGCGGCCGGCTTGGGTTCGGGCCGCTCGACAAGCGTCAATGCGTCGATCCCAAACCCGCCTTGGATTTCATACGCCTTCATGATCGTACTCCCGAAAATCTTGTGGCGAATAGTGCCCGGAAGTTGTCGCGGCACAGATTCTACACGGTTTGTAGTTCGTAGTCCCGCCTTAAGGCGGGCTCCGCTGTTCGTCCGATCCATCAGAACGCAACCGCATGGGAATGCGATGTCGTCACCCCGTTTGCGTTCAACCCCGAGCCAGTGTGGCCGGGTCTCGTCGAGACCCGAGTTCGTGGAAAGCGAAACTCACGCGCGGATGAACAAGTGCGCGTCGAAAGAGACGCGGCTTTCGGAGAAATCCGGCTACATTGTGCGGTGTGCCTTTGTCGTAATGAGCAGTAATCCGTCTCACCGTGCGAGAGCCTTCCATCGGCGGTCAATCTCGTTCCAGTCCAGATATTGGACGAACTTGTAGACGTACTCCTGCTTACGGTTCTGGTAATCAACGTAAAAAGCGTGTTCGTAGACGTCGCAGACGACCAGTGGCTGTCCCAACCAGAGCACGCCGACTTCGTGGAGGTCGCTGGCCACGTTGTACAACTGGCCGTTCACGATGTCGCGAGCCAGGATTCCCCAACCGTTGGCGGCCATGCAGCAGGTGCGGAAGTCTTCCACCCATCGGTCGAGGGAGCCGAACCGTTTTGCAATCGCTGTTCTAACATCCTCCCCCGGATCACCGGTCTTCGCAGTCAGCCCGTCGAAATAGAGTTCGTGCAGGAGGACGCTGTTCATTCGGTTGACCTTGTCCTTTCGCATCAGAGCGTATGCATCGCTGTCAAGCGGTTCGTTATCGAGCAATGCCGTGTTGATCTGCTCATCAAGGGTTACGAACCTCTTTAGGGCGCCGCCGTAGTGCGCTTTGTAGTGCGGCGTGACTTGCGCCTTGGTCAGCAGTCCCGGAATCTCTTCATACTTGAGCGGCTTCATCTGCCTCGTGACGAGCCCGGACTGTGGTATCAAGGGTGTGTCGTCCGCCTGGCCCTCTTCGATGAGTAGGGCGGAGACCCCCAATAAACTCGCGGTCTGGAGAACTTGACGACGGGTCAATGGTTCGGGCATGATTTCAATTCCTGTCACGGGGATTGCACAAATTCCGTCGGTTTCAGCGTCGGGATTCGGTGCAGTGGAAACTCAATGACACGGCCTTGAGAAAGTAACTCAATAACGGCGCGGGCCTTTCCGCCAGCCGGCTGCAATTCGGCGTGAAAAGGCTTGCCCCGTGTTTGACGTTCGGCAAAGGCAACAGCATCCAGCAGCGATACGGTTGCCTTTCGCGTGACGCGGCGCAGTTCGTCGGTGTCCTTGACTGGCGCGTCTGCCGAGCCAAGGACCTCGCCACAGCCTGCGTCGACGTCGCATCGAAGGACACCGGATTCAGTCAGAAGAAATACGGAATAGGCATGCGTCGGACGGACCTTGCTGATTTCCGCTCGAAATGGCGTCGCACACGGATGTTCGTGAGCGGCCGCCCAGATGGCCGACGTCAATGTGACTCTTGCCGATGTTAGGAATTCCGTCGCTTCAATGACGCGATCGTCCGGGATCTCGGCCACCAGCGAAACTGGTGACCTTTCAAAGAAGCCAACCAGTACAACCGAAAGGAAAAGAGCCGTCGAATATGAGCGCATGGCACCTTCCTCTGGAGCGGGAGGGATATGGAGCAATTGCCGCTCAATATGCGGGTACAAACGCAACCCGTTTGGGAGCGGCCCCGACTTTCGCCTTGCCCAGCGACTTCATTTTTCCGTCCTTCGAGACTTCTACGAGTTGCAGCGTGCCGTCTCCGATGTTGCTGACGAGCACGCGGATCGCTTCTGTACTGGAGCCGGGGATGCGCTCCACGCAGCATGGTTTCGACACGTCCGTGAGCCGGTCGAGGAGCTTACCGGTCTCAACATTCACGGCATCGACATACGAACGGCCTTCATTCGCGGCCAACACGATGTTCGACGAAACCGCCTCGACACCGTGGTACGTCACTTCCTGGGGAAGGGCGTTTTCCGCTGGTGGATCGAAGGCGAAAATGCGTGAGACCTTTCCCGTCTCGGCATCCATTGCAAAGAACCCATTGACCCAGAATGAGCCAAAGTACACCTTGGACTCGTCGGGCGAAAACGTGAGGCTCCGCGGGTTGACATTGAGCTGATGAAACTTGACCAGTTTCCCCTCGTCCGGGTCGACGACCGCAATTCCGGTGACTTTCTTGCACGTGACAAAGAGGTTCTTCTTCAGCGGGCCGAATTTGACCACGTGCGGTGCGCTGCATCCTTCAATCCGGCCGACTTCCTTCATTGTCTGTACGTCGATGCTCACCACATCGTCGCTGTAAAAGTTGGCAACGAAGATCCGCGTTCCATCCTGTGACAAAACAATGTGGTCGTTGAACATCCGACCGATGCGAACCGCCCCCTTCGGCGTGAAATCGGGCAATGAAAAGAACTTCACCTGTTCTTCATCCTCGACGCCGACGGCGACCGTCTTGCCATCCCGCGTGACGGCGATGCCATATGGTCGCGGCCCGACCGGAAAGCGTTTGATCTCCTTCATTGTCGCCAGGTCCACAAGTGAAACCGACGCATCCTGCGTGTTCACGACAAGAACTTGCTGAAGTGTCCCGGCTGCCGCGGTGTTGTTGCCCGTTGCTGGCGAGGAAGCAGAAAGATCGTCGAACGATGTTACAGCATCGGCCTTTGTCCACAGTCCCACCCGGCCTGCGTCGCGCAGCGTCGCGTCGCGCACGTCGAAGTGCAGTTTGCCGTTCAAAGAGCAGCGAATATGGTCCGCTTCGTGGACGACTCGAATCGTGTGCCATTTGCCGGTCGCATCGCTGACGGTGATCGTCTGTCCGATCTGCGTGCGCTTGCCTTTAACGACGTGGAACAGTCGGAAATCGCCTTCCAGCGGGTTCAAGCGGACGACGTAGTAGTTGTCCGCATCCTGGAAGCGCCAAACCAGTCCGCCTCCCTGGTCGATTTTCCCCGAGGCAGGCTTGAGCGCAACGGAGAGATCAACGTCTGTGAACTTCGGGGACTCACCGACGCACAGATTGAAGAGCGAATTCGGTCCGTCGGAAGACGTTTGCGCCAGGACCTTCGCCCCGGCGGGAGCGGAGGGATCCTCCAGCACCTTCCAGACGCTGCCCGCCCCTTTCCCCGTCTTTGCGGCGATCCAGCCGGCGGGCAAGGCTCCAGTCTTGTCATCTTCGAACGTCCAGCGCGTCTTCGCCGGGTTGTCGGCCCCCATCAACGCCACTCCGCACATTGCCAACACAAGCATTTGCCGTTTCATGGCTCGGTCTCCTCTTTGGGGTGCAATTCGAACGCCAATTGTGCGTACAACGCGTCGTAGATCATTGCGCCGCGGTCGAGAGCGGTTTGATCGTCGGGGCTTGTCTTCCGGATCCCCTCGCAGATCAGGTCGAGCCCCGCAGCGGCCGGCTCGACGCATACTTCCTGCACCGTGTCTGCCTCATCGATGATCCGCGCTATCCGCTTCAAGACCGGGTCGTCGAGCTGATACTCGGCGAGCAGCGTATGGAACGTGCAGTGACCGCGATGATGCGACAACCGCACGCCGGGGATGTCGAACGGCTCGGCACCTTTCAGGAAGTCTTTGCTCCCCACGGGAATAAACGCGAACCTGGCCTTGGGGTCGATGTGCTTCCGGATCAGCCACGCGCATCCCATGCGGTCAACCCCCACTCCCTCCCAGCAGACCCATTTCATGCTCCACCCCCTTCCTGCGCGCCCAGCAGTCTGTCGCGCACCTGAACGCCCAGCTTCGATTGGAAATAATCGCGTGCCTGTGTCTCCTGATACTGCTTGGCGAGCGCCTTCAGGTCGCGACTTTTGCGTTTGAGTCCGGCGAGGATTTCGCGGTACGCGGTATCGGCTGCCTTACTGAATTGCTCGACGAGCGATTGTTCGTGCCCTGCCGGCAGCACCTCCGCACGCCAATACATCGCCTCACCCCCCAGCTCGACGATTTCTGTCGCCAGCCATTGGAACTGCTCTTGCGTTCGAGGAGTGGCGGGCAAGACCCAGACCGCGTCCTGCACGGCGATCGCCCCAAGTTGCTTCAACTTCCGCCAGACGTAGACCCGCCCGGCCGTCGGCTCACGGGGAATCTTATACGTCAGCAGCAGCCATTTCTGCACGGTCTCCCCTGTCCTGTCGGGTTCACCTTGCAATCAGCGGATAGACCACCAAACCGACGACCGCCGCCCCCACGATGATCGCCGGCTCCGGGAGCTTTTTGAATTTCAGCGGTAGGGCGACCGTGATCGCGAGAATCAGCGACTTCCCCAGGTCGGGCTGGCCTCCCTTGAAAATCGTGCGGCGGCCGAGGACAATGACCGCGCCGGCAATCGCACCGATGGCCGCCGCCGTGACCCCCTCCACGAACGCGATGATACCGGGAT
>JAGVKR010000647.1 GCA_020050375.1 Planctomycetales bacterium | reverse complement strand
GAGACGCCGCCACCGGGCGGTAAGAAGCGCTGGGGCAAGTCGCACAGCCGTGCTGGAATTGGGCTCGAACAGAAACTGGAAATTCACGCAAAACCCGATCGCATCCTGATCGGCCCCAACGACGCCGCGATTCCGGTCAATGCGGGAGATAAAACCGAGGAGCTGATGCAGCGCGTCACGCATGGGATCGAACAGTCGGTGCACAACTGGGGTCCCCCCCCCGCGAACTTCTACTGGCTCCCGGTCGTGAAATTCGTCGTCTATCCCGGCGGCAACTCAACATACGAGCGTCTGCGAGGACCGCTCGAACGAGTGGGGGTGACGTCGACCGTGCAGTACGCAGCCGCGCCGACTTCCGCGAAAAGCACGGGAGGGGCGCGTCCATGAGTCGTCGTCACTCCGGAGAAAACGAATTCGGGTCGGACTCGTTTCTCGACGTCCTGGCCAACATGGTGGGGATCCTGATCGTTCTAGTCGTGATCGCGGGAATTCGCGTCGTGCGCGGCCCCGATTTGCCCCCTCCCGTCGAGGCCTCCGCCTAGACTGACGAATCACCGCCGACAAGCGCCGCGATCCCGGAACCCGTGATGGCCGCCGCTCCCCTCGAACCCGAGTCGAACGAGCCCCCTCCCGAGCTCGATCGCGAGCTGCAGGCGATTCAGTCGGAGCTGGCCGAGCTGCACTCGCAGAACGCGGCCAGTGACGCCGAAATGAAGAAGATTCGCACGCTTTACACCGCGGCTCAGGAGGACGCTTCCGCCGCCGATCAGGCCGCCGCCCGCCGCCGAAAAGAGCTGGATGTTCAAACGGCCCATTTGGCGCGGCTGCAACAACGTCTCGGCGATCGCAAGGAGGTTCTGACGGGGTTGCTCGCCGAGTTTGAGGAAGCCCGCCAGACGCAAACGCCAGTGACCCAGCTCAAGCACCGATTGGCTCCCATCAGTCAGGAGGTGCAGGGGGAGGAAGTCCATTTCCGGCTGTATGGGAATCGCATCTCAGTCATCCCGCTCGCGCAACTGGTCGAGCGCGTGAAGTTTCAGCTGGAACGGCAAAAAGACTGGATCGCCCGTCACGCCAAACACGAGGGAACAGTGGGGCCGGTCGACGGCTACACGCTCAAATATGTCGTCGAACGTCAGCAACTCACACCGATGCAGGAGCGCAAGCTCGGTTATGGGGCATATCGCATCGAACTCTCGCGGTGGGAACTGATTCCCGATGCGGAAGTCCCAGCAGAAACCTCCGATCAGGCGCTCCGTCGTGGTTCGCGGTTCGCGATCGCCCTGCAGGCCGCCCCCGAGCGAGCCGCCCTGACGTTTTGGGTCTATCCGGACAGTTTTGGACTTTACCGCACCTTGCAGGAGGCGGCGCACGCCGAAGGATTCGTGGTGGCCGCGCGTCCCCTGCCCGAAGGGGCTTCGATCCAAGGCTCGCCGCACGGCTCGCGGTCGGCGGGGCAGTAGGTGAGGGACGGGGCCAATCGACAGGCATCAAATGATTGGAAGCTGGCAGCGCTGCCCACAGCATAAAGTACTCGGTACTGGGTACTCAGTACTACAAGCCGCTCTCCTGGCAATTTGATTCGTTCACGGGTACTGACGCCTGATCCCTGCCTCCTGATTCCTTCCGGTGCCTCAGGCCGCGGCCGAATCGAATCCGCCCGACTGGCGATGCCGCGCCGTCAGGAGATGGATCGCCGCGGTCAGGCCGTGCATTGCCTGATCGATCTGCTGCGACTCGCGGAGCACGCGCAGATTCTCGGTGAGCGACGCCTGCAGCTCGACCAGCTTCCCTTCGCCGCGGGCAATCGATTCCAGGGTCTTCATGAGCCCCGTCAGATCGTCGCGGACCGACACGGCACGTTCCAGCATCATCTGGATTTGCGCCATGTGCTGGTCCTGCCGCGAGTCGACGAGCGCTAGGGTTTGGCGCAGGCGTTCTTCGAGGCCCGCATCGTACGCTTCATGTCGCTCGCGCAGGATTTCCAGAGCTTCTCGCCAGCCATCCAGCTCCTGCTGTTGGCGTTGGTCGAATCGTTCGTAGAGCGTGTCGAGTGACTGCGACCACACCTCGGTTTGGCGGTGCAGGTTCGTGGAAATCGACCGCAGCGATTCCTCGTTCGCCGATTCGACGGCGGCGAGGAAGGGCAGGATGTTCGGATCTTTGACCTCGAACCGCGTGAGCAATTCACGATCGACGAGCCGGTCGATCGAGCGCCCGACGCTCCGCTCGATCCGTTCGCAGATGAACAGCGAAAAGAGCATTGTCATGGCGGCCGCCAGGGCGACGGTGGTCGTATTGAAGGCCGAACCCATCTCGCCGACGACGTCCGAAAGGCGCTGGGCCATTTCGTTGAACGAGATTCCGCTGAGGGCCGTTCCGAAGTGAACCACCGTTCCGAGAAATCCGAGCACCGGTGTCACGCCGGCCACGAAGCGAACCAGCATGTAGTTCGATTGCAGGTTGTCGTCGTCCTGGTCGGACAGGTATTGCAGGTGTTCGCGGTAATCCTCGGCCGACCCGCTTTCAGTCACGTAATCCAAGGCCTGCGTCAAGCGGCGCGCAACGCGTGACGATTGCAGCCAGCGGGGCTGTGAGCGGACGTGTTCGAGAAGCGCCGCCGCATTGGCGGCCGGTTCGCGCCCCACGCGGGGCGGAAGCCACTCCTGCCGCAACGCCAGAATCTCGCGGGGGAGGAACAAAAGCTTGAGCAGGATGTCGATCACGCCCCAGATGAAAAGCGCCACAATCGCATATTCGACGACGTGTTCCGACGTGTAGCGATGCAGGACCGAGTCCCGCAAGGGCGGCTGATTGATGACGGCGTAAAACGCGATCGTACAGACCGTTCCCAGGGCAAACGACGGATCGAAGGCCCGCAAGAACCCGGGTTTGCGATCGTGAGACATCCAATTCTCCGCTCGAGGGTGTGATCGTCCACGTGAAGAGCGGGGGGTGTACCAGACGCCGAAATCCACCGCAATACCGGCGGCGGAGCGGCCGTTGCAATTTTTACAATGCCACTCCTGGGGCGAAATGTCGAAATTCAAATGTCTAAGGAAACGACAAACCGCAGAAAAGTCCAAAGAGCGACCTCCGATCGTATTTTCGAGCTTTCGTTTTTTTGACTTTCCTTAGACATTTGATTTTCGGGCTTCAGATTTGATTCGACATTCGACATTCGACATTCGAATTTCGACATTCGTCACTTCGCTCCGCCCAACCGGCAGCTTGCCGTCGCCCTCCCGCTTCGCTACTGTGACCACGCTGATTCCCAACTCGCACAAGCCAGATTCCGTGTTCGTACCTGCATTCCCCATTTGCTCACCGTGAAAACACCTCCCCTGCCTCAACGCTTCACCTCCCGATCCGAGTCGTCCGGAGAGTCCCGGCATGGGTGGGAGGTGGCGCTCGCCGGCGATCTCACCGAAAAGCAGAACGATCTCATCGAGCGGCTGATCGAGATCCCGTCGCGCAGTCGCGGCACGATCTACTTCGACTCGTGCGGGGGGAGCGCCTACGTCGGCCTGTCGCTCGCCGCGCTCATCTGCCTGCGCGGCCTCGACGCCACGGGAGTCGTGCTCGGGGAATGCTCGTCAGCGGCGCTCCTGCCATTCGCCGCGTGCCGACGGCGCTTCGTCACGCCGATCTCCTACCTCTATTTTCACCCGGTCCGCTGGTCGAGCGAAGAGAACGTCAAGCTCGAAGAAGCCGCCGAATGGACGCGGCATTTCGGCGCGCTGGAGGATGAAATGGACCGGCTGCTCTCGCGGATGTTCGGCGTTCCGCTCGAAACACTGATCACCTGGACGCGCCCCGGACGGTTCTTTTCCGGGACGGAGCTGGCCGATGCCGGCCTGGCGAAGCTGGTCGATTTGTTCGCCGGCGACCTGCGACAGCAGATCGGTCAGGCGTAGCTCGCCCGATCAACGTCGTTCGCCCGACAGCCCGTGGACGAATCGGCCGTCGAAATCGTTGACCACGACCGCGCCGTTGTTGGTTCTGGTCGCCTGCATGTCGACGACCTTCTTCTTTTCGTTGTTGTACAGCGCGATCTGGCCTCCCGAGGCGCTTCCGCCCATGAAGACCATTTTCTGCTCCGCTCCGCCATAGAGCTCCATCGTGCCGTAACCCTTTTGCGAATTCCCGAGCAGAATCCGCGGCAACCCTTTGGCGTCGTGAATGCTGATCAAGCCGTCTCCTTCGGGAGAATTTTCGAGCTCGATCGCCGCCCCCTTGTCGTTGGCCACCACGAATTTTTTGGCGCGCACCGTCCCGCGCAGGCCGAGGTAGTCGATTCCCACCCCGGAAAGCGCTGCGAGGACTGCGACTCCCAGTCCGATGCTCGCGAAGCGCCACAGGCGCAGCGATTTTTCGAGTTTGTTCAGGCGTTCTTCAACGGTCATGGGTTCCTCCGCGGCAGCCCCGCGCTGTTTGGTCTGCACGGTTTTTCCTCCTCAGAACCCCGAGTTTGACGCGACGCCGGGGAGCGGCAGCTTCTCAGGATGCGGCGGAATATATCGCAGCAGAAACACTTTACGTCAATCTCGGTTCCCCTCCCGGCTCGCGATCGGCCGAGCCGAACGGAAGCGTCCGAGATTCGGAATCGCAGACAGTGACCCGCTGTCTCTTATTTGGAATCGACCGAATCGAAACCCGTACTTAAGTCCGTTGAAATTCGGGACCGCCGTCTTGGAATGCTTGAGTCATTCGGAGTGAGCGCAGATTCTGCGAGGCGCCGATCTCAGATTTCGATCGGCGAGCGACCTAGGATTTCGCCGCCTGTTCCGTGAGGTCGCGAACCCAGATATTCCGAAATTGGACCGGATTGCCGTGAAACTGGATGCACACGGGGGCTTTGGGGGGATGGGCTTCATAGACCGGCGGCTTCTCGTGGAATGTTCCGCATATCCATCCCTGATCTCCCATTTTTCACCGTTTGTCCATTTGGAAAGATCCTTCCCGTCGAACAGGACATCGGCGTCCGAGGGGGGGGCCCGACCGGTCCTGGATTGATCACCTTGGCGCGCGGAGTATATTCCGTCCCCTCAAGGCCGTGCCGGCGGTTTCGCCAATTCGAGAACTTTATCGTCATTGTAGAACTTGCCAGCGTCGTTCTCCCGATTACGACCCCAGCTCGACACCACCGCTCCGCCTTCGGCGCGCCGTTCGTATTGGAAGGGAGATTCCGAGTGGGCTTCGTTGGGAACCTTGTCGATGTAACGAGGTGCAAGTTCCTTCAGCGATTCAGGGTACGAGCCGCGATCTCCGGCGTAAGCAACGAGCGCCAGGCCGATCCGCACCATTCCCTGTCGGACCTGGGCCCGGTCGTCTGTCGCACGACGCTGCCAGCAATTGGCGCGGTTGGACATGGCGACCGTTTCGCCGATCCAGCGACTCATTTCATCGAGGTTCATCTCGACTGTTCCCTCAGTCGGCTTGACGAGCTCGTCGGATTTCCGCATCCAGGCCTCGTAGGCACGCTCCAGCTCTGAAAACTGCTCTTCCTGCCGGCGATGTTCGTCGATCTTCAACGCCACCACGACACGATCCTGGATTTCTGTCGCGCGTTGCAGCGCCAGCTTCCAGTTCAAGTCTGCGAGGCGTGTCTCTTCGAGATGGACGAGTCGTTTTTCCTTCG
>JAGVKR010000544.1 GCA_020050375.1 Planctomycetales bacterium | reverse complement strand
CTCTTCCGATCTCCGGGGCTCGCCCCGTCATCGTTACCGGGCCCGCGCCGTCTGTCGCCGTTCGGGCTTCGGCCACTCGGTTCTAATCCTTCGGCGAGATCGCCGCGCGAGATCGCGCGATGATTATTGTTGAAAGTGAGCAATCCGTTGCGCCCGCCTCCCGTCGCCGCAAGCGTTTCGCGAATCTTTTTGCGGGCTTCGACGGTGACGTCGATCGCGTCACGCAAGACGGCCCTGGCTTGCGGATCCGGATCACCAACGGCCAGCTTCCAGTCTTCTTCGACCAGCTCGTAGCCGAAATTGGCGCCGACGGGCGCCAGCAGTTCGCGGGCCAGATAGTACGCCAGGCTTCCACTGGGGCGGACGATGAGCAAAACATATGGTTCCGGTTCCTGACCGCCGGACTCACGACGGCGCTGGTTCCAATACCGCAAGAGGGCCTGTGTCCCGGTCAGCAGTGGATTGTAGTTGGCGCTGAATCCATCGAGGTGCTCGGGCCCCACGAGCTCGTTCTCGGGAATGAATCGATACCCGTGCCTGGTGCACTCGATATAGATCGGACGGCGCATGGTTCCCGAGGTTCCGTCGTACGGAATCAGCGCGTATTCGTTGGAAGCGGTCGCTTGTTTGCGATTCGCCAGATCGAGATTCCGCCGCGTCGCTTCGATCTGCTCGACGATTTGCTTTTCGAGTTCTTTGAGTTTCTGCTCGGCGGCGACGGCGGTGACCCGCGCCTGGTGCGCCGCGTCGGACTGGCTCCCCGATCGTTCGGCGCGGGCCTGGGCCTCTTTCAACTTGCGCTCGGTTTTGGCAATGATTCGCCGGCGTTCGCGGAGCTGTTGTTTTTCCCGATCTCGATCGGTTCGGGCCGAGGTGACGGCCGCCGACAAATCGGCGTACAGTTTTTCGCGGCGTGCGGCGCGTTCGGCGAGCTCGCGCTCGCGATCTTCGGCTGTGTATTGCGGGGCAGCCGGGATCGGTGGCTCTTCCTCCACGCTCGACGGAGCGTCGGACGGGACAACCGCCGGGGCCGGAGTCGACCGGTCGACCGTGCTGGCTTCGGGGCGCATTTTGATCCCCAGCCCGATCAAAAGCAGAATGAGCGCCCCCATCGTGCACATCAGCACGTCGAGGAACGTAAACAGGGAGACGGGCGATTCAGTCGATCTGGGGCGGCGACTCATGCAGCTGTCCCGGACGATTCCAATTGTTGGGCTGTCGAGTTGCCTTCAGGTGGCATGGCGTGGCACACGCACCAATCGAAGCCGAACGATGGCGTTCGAACTCCAAATCCTTCTCGACGTGCGCCTCACCCGGGTGCAGGGCGCAGGGCAACAGCCGGCCCGTACAGTCGCTGGAATCGGCACAATGGTCAATATCGTCTCAAATCGCCGGACGAATTGATGAAAAGCCTGTCAGTTCCGACTGGGGAAGGAGCGGGCCGCCGCGTGCACCGACCGCAATGCCCGCATGCAACAACTTGCTGCATAAGCCTTTGTGGAAAAACGGCGCCGCCAGCCGAGTTGCCGGGCCGAATACGGAAATACTGCCGTCCCCCGAGGCGAAACGACTGGGACGGGCCAGGCGAGGTGCGCCCCTTATCGACCGCGGGGGTTGAAGCTGCCAGCGCCGCTCCCCCCCTCTTGCGCCTTCGAGCTCAGCTCAAACTTGATGTCGGGGTTGCCCTCCAGTTTGACGTCGGCCATGAGTGTCGACCGGACGTTGTATAGCGCCGGGATGATCGGCATACCCTTCTCGTCCGAAGCATAAATCTGGACCCGATGCTTGCCAGGAACGGCCCCCTGCACGTTGGCGACGTAGACAAGCGTGTATTTGCCGCTCGTATCGGTGAAACCGACGGACGACGACTGCTTCACCGGCTTCTTGGGATCGACCTGGATGGGATGGAAATGGACCTCGGCCCGAGCGAGCGGCAAACCATCGAGAGTGACCGTCCCGGAAACCGCAGCCAGATTCGGGATTTCTCCCCGCTGCCAGCGGGCCATATACCACATGTACAACAAAATGCCGACCCCCAGCCCGATGATGACGGGGACAGCGTAAGTGCCGAGGTACTTGATTTTCTCCTGGAGTGTGAACCCTTCGTCGTCACCACGGTCTCCTTCGTGCTCGCCTCCCGCACCAAATTGTCGCTTTCCTTTCTTTTCTTCCCGGAAGTCGACTTTGCCCGCTTTCTCGCCGCGATTCATCAGCCCCTGAGCGATTCCCGAGGCCGAAAGGGACGACTGAGGCGGAGGGGCGACCTCACGGCGACGTTTTTTCTTGTCGCGTGGCGGAGGACCATCCTCGTCGTCGTTGGCGCCTTTTCCGTCTCGCCCCGGAAGTCCGAGGGGAGGCGCATCCTCGTCTTCGTCTTCGTCTTCGTCTTCGTCTTCGTCCTCGTCTTCGTCCAGGTCGTCGTCTTCGTAGTCGTCGTCGTCGTCCTCGTCATCCTCGTCCTCGTCGTCGTCATCAGCAACGATGTAGTCGTCCCGATTGGCGGGCTCCTCCTTGGATTGAAGGAGTTGGCCGATCTCGTCGTCGCTCAGACTGCCGACCGGCCGTTTCGTCGTCGCGGCGCTCGATTCAGCAGCGGCGTCAGAGACCGCGGATTGACGAGGCGCATCGGAAGGCACGTCGACCGCTGCGGCAGCCGCCTGCTCGGGCGTCGGAATGAGGAATTCCGCTTTGCATTTGGGACAGCGTCCCTGGGTCCCGGCCTTTTCGTCCTTGATGTTGAGGACCGAGCCGCACTCTTCGCATGTATAACGAATGGTCATGCCTGCTTCATGCCCGAATCAAGACCACAAAACTGTCACCGGCGAACGACGTACAGATGGTTCCCGGCACTTTCTCCAAATCACGTGGCGAAAAAAGTGCCCCCGAACTGCCGAACCTGGAACAGGAATGATCGATGGCGAGATCACTCGATTTGCTGCGGAATCGGCACGCTATTGGCGATGTTGGCCATGTTCTGGAACGTGGTCAAATTGATATTCTGACTGAGCGGCTTCACGCTTCCGTCTGCAAACAGAAACTGGGCGATCCCCCCGAGATGGCTGCTGCCGGAATTGTCGTAATGAACGCCCTTGTTGATTCCGAAGCGGGCGCTGAACAGAGTCGATGGTCCACCCCAGGCCCAGCCGTCGCTGCTTTGCAGCAGGGGGTTGCCAAAATTGGTGTTGGGGACTCCCGGATTGGGGGCCCCCGGATTGGGCGTCGTCCCGATTCCAAACAGCCCGTTCAAGCGCAGCACCTCTCCGACCATGATCACGTTCGAAGGGCCATCGGTAATCTCGGCGATCCCGACGCTGCTGTTCACGAAGAACACTCCGCGGTGCAGCGCAGCCGGCAACAATGAAGTCGTGAAGTTATTCTGGATCTGGAAAGACATCAGATCCCACGTGGCACGATTGAACCCGTCATTGAAGACCGGCCCCGATCCCGCGCACCCCGCGTAGTCGTTGCCGCCGCCGGCCCAGAGGGGATCGACGCGGAAGACGTTCTGATACTTGGTGATATCCATTTTCTGGCGCCGCGACGGGCAGTAGAAGCCGGGGATTTCCGTCTGCGCTGGAAAGGTCGTCACGAGTCCGGTCCCCATGTCGACGATCGTCGGGACGCTGCCGTTGTACCAGACGTTGTAGCCCCAGTTCCAATAATCGTAGATCTGCTTCTGGTCGATCATCGGGAGAATTGGCACCATCCAGCTCGTCCCCTGCAAGCCCGCGCCGGGACCGGTCTGGACGATGTTGGTCGGGACGCCGCCGATCGATCCGACGCCGCCGTTGAAGCCCAGGATATTGGTCGTGGCTTCGAACGGCCAGGCGTAGCGCAGCGTCGTGCTCGTGAAGCCGCCGCCGTACAGTACGTTGACCTGTCCTGGCGGAAAGAGCTTGTAGATGTCGTGATAGTTGTGGAGCGACAACCCGATCTGCTTGAGGTTGTTGGCGCACTGCGTTCGTCGTGCCGCCTCGCGGGCCTGCTGCACGGCCGGCAAGAGCAGG
>JAGVKR010000059.1 GCA_020050375.1 Planctomycetales bacterium | reverse complement strand
GGCCGGCAACGCGCTCACGCCAACCCGGTTCCGCGAGCGGCCGAGGGGCTCTCGCCTCCGATCGGGGTCTGCGGGACGACCGCCACCAGCGACCAGTAGAGCGCGAACTGCTTGATGACTTCTTTGAGTTTCTCGAAGTTGACCGGCTTCGAGACAAAGGAGCAGGCCCCGCCATCGTACGAGCGGACCACATCCTCGTCGCGGGTGCTGGTCGTGAGCATCACGACGGGAATCGTGCGCAATGCCGGATCGCCTTTCATGGCGCTCAGCACCTCGAAACCGTTCATCCGCGGCATGTTGATGTCGAGCAGGACCAGCCCCGGCAATACGGCATTATAGTACGTCCCTTCACGCCGAAGGTACGCGAGCGCTTCTTCTCCGTCGTGAACAACGTGCAGCAGATTCACGAACTTCGATTCGCTCAGCGATTCTTCAAGGAGCAGGACGTCGTCGTCGCTGTCATCGACAAGCAGAATTTCGATCGGTTTCGGTTGGCGTTCGTCGGCCATGACGGCGGTCTCCTGACCTTCGGGTTATGATGGCTATTCGCCGATTTTGGGGAGTCGAGCCACCGTCGACCAGTACCGGACGAAATGCCCCGTCATCAGCTTCAGCCGGTCGAAATTGACCGGCTTCGAAACGAATGAACAGGCGCCGCCACTGTAGGCCTCGATGATGTCGGCGTCGCGGTGACTGGTCGTCAGCATGACCACCGGAATCGCGCGGAGCGCCGGATCGTCCTTCATCTCGCTGAGCACCTCAAACCCGTTTTTTCTGGGCATGTTGATGTCGAGCAGAACGAGCCCCGGGCGCGGCGCGCCGCAGAACTCCCCCTCGCGGCGCAAGTAAGCCAGCGCCTCTTCTCCGTCACGGGCGATGCGCAGCAACTGGACCGCAGGCTGGTCCTTGAGCGACTCTTCCAGCAGAATCACGTCGTCTTCGTTGTCGTCGACGACCAGAATGTGCAGCATTTGTGTGTCCGGTTGCAGAGTCATGCCGCGGCGCCCGGTCCAAACGTAATGATGAACTCCGAACCCCCTCCGTCGCGCGGTCGAACCCAGGCCCGTCCCCCATGCCGCTCGGCGACGCGCCGCACGATGGCGAGACCGGCCCCGGTTCCCTCTATGTTACGACTAACGGCCCGCTGAAACAGCCCGAAAATCCGTTCCGAGTATGCTTCGGGCACTCCCATCCCCCGGTCGGCGACAATCAGCCCCACCCCTTCGGGACCGTCATAACCGGTAATCTCGACCTCGGGCGGAAATCCTTCCCGGGTGTATTTGAGAGCATTCGAGATCAGATTCTGGACGGCCTGCGTCGCCCACCGCCGGTCGGCCCGCAGGTGAGGAAGCGTTTCCAGCACGCGGACTTGCGCCTGTGTGTCACGAATTCGCGGCTCCAGTTGCCGCAACACGTCGTCGACGATCTCACCCGCGTCGACATCGCTCTCGGGCTGAGTCGTTCGCTGCACACGCGACAGCGTCAGCACGTCGTCCAGCAGCCGGTCGAGCCGCTGCGCGCCGTTGACCACCCGGTCCAGAAAATCCTGCCCCTTCTCATCCAGCTTGTCCGCGTAACGGTCGCGAACGAGCCTCGAAAAGTTCTCGATCGCCCGCAGCGGCTCGCGCAGGTCGTGCGACGTCACGTAGAGCAGCGTTTCCAGGTCCTGATTTTTTGAGCGAATTTCTTCCTCGGCCCGCTTCCGGTCGGTGATGTCGTGCACGAACGCCTGGAATTGAAAACCAACAGACGTCTTGAGCGGCCAGATCGTGAGCTCGACCGGAAACTCCCGGCCGTCGCGGTGCAGCGCCGTCACCTCCAGCCGCTGGTTGAGCAGCGGGCCGACGCCCGTCTCCAGGAAGGTCCGCAATCCCCGGTCGTGCGCATCGCGCTGCGCCGGGGGAATAATTCGATCGGCGAGCGACGTCCCCAGCACCTCCTGCCGCGGCCAGCCAAAGGTGATCGCCGCCTGTGAGTTCCAGTCGATGATTTGTCCGGCCTCGTCGATGGCCACGAACGGATCGTAGGCGGTGTCGACAATCTGTCGCGCCCGCTCCTCGCTTTGCCTTAAAGCCTCGTCGGCGGCTCTCTGCCGCGTCACGTCCCGGAACACGACGACTCCGCCTCGCAATATTCCGGAGCCGTCGCGGAGCGGCGCTCCGGTGACGCTCAGATACGCCCCTTGCGGCCGGTGGTCGTTGCGGAGGTAGATTTCAACGTCGGCGACAACTTCGCCCCGGATGGCGCGGGTCAACGGCAAGTCGGCCGCCGGATAGGGAGTGATTTTGTCGGACGAATACAAACCGTAGACGTTGGGCCAGGACTCGGTTGGCTTGTCGGTCGCCCCCAGGCCGATGATTCGCTCGGCGGCCGGGTTCCACACGAGAAAACGGCCCTCTTCATCGGCCACGACAACGCCGTCGGCGATGCTCCGCAAAATCAATTCGAGCAGGTCGGATTGTCTGCGAATGTCGTCCTCCGACTTTCGCAGCGCCGCGTTTCGCACTTCCAGCTCGTGCGCCGACTTCTCCAGCGCGGCTTCGGCGCGTTCCCGATCGGTGACGTCCCACAACATCACCTGCGTGCCGACGATTCGCTGCTGCGCGTCGCGAATCGGCGTCTTCAGCACCTGGATGCACCGTTCCTCGCCATCCGGCTTGCGGAAACCTTCGACGTCATCCAGCATCCGCCCCGTGGCAATAACCTGCTCGTCCCCTTCACGATATTTTTTCGCCAGGTCAACGGGGAACAGATCGAAATCGGTCTTGCCGAGAATCTCCGCCGGCTGCTTGCCGGAGAATTCGACGAACCGCCGGCTGACAAACGTGTATTCGAAACCGGCGTTCTTCCTCAACACCGAGAGGGGCAGGTGATCGACCAGCGAATGATAGAGCGCCTCTGAATCGCGCAGCGCCTGCTCCGCCGCTTCTTTCTGCGCTGCCGAGCTCAACAGCGATGCCGTCAGTTCGCTGCTCGAAGATTGCACCTGCCGGCGAAGCAGCTCATTTTCGGATTGCAGGCGCTCGAGCGATTCGAGGGTCCGGCCCAACTCGTCGTGCAGGCGCAATCGCCCCATCCCCAACCAGAGCGTGCCCCACACCGCAGCGCAGCCGAATCCACGCAGCAACCATTCGATCGTTCCGGGAAACGGATGGCGCCACGGGCCGGCCCCCAGCACAATCACCATCGTTGTCCAGACGGCGACAAGGAGCGCCATTCGACGGCTCCCCGATCGAAACCCGAACCACACGGCGGGCAGATACCACAGCGCCTCGCCCCCGCGCCAATCGACGTTCAAATCGATGGCCAGGGCGGCCATCAGCCACACCAGCGCCAGCGGCAGCATCCAGGTCGGTCGGAAGGGCATGGAAGGGCAACGATCGAAAGAAACGGCGAATGCCAGTCTCTCCACCTTAATCGTCGCACCCGAGAAACGCAAAACGATTCCAAGTGCCCTCTTCGACGCGCCCAGGATCCCTCGCGATTTGTGCCGGTCAGGCAAGGGGCGCCGGGGCCGACTTGGCGAATCCCGCCTCGCCCTCTTTTCCGAACGCGAAGGCCTTACTCACCGTCTGGCCTCTGCCAACGACGGATTGCACGGAAATCGTCTCACTTCGTGGCCCTGCCAGCAATTCACCCCGCGGTGATTGCGAACGGCGAATCAAGCGCGCCGCACGCTGTGCTGCTGCGTATCGTCGGCCGCCGTCGGCGACATCGCAATTCTTACCGCTTCGATACGTAACTCAGTACGAGTACGTGTTCATCGACCAGTTGGAAAACATGTTCAACTGCGACCCCTGCCCGCTAGTATACGGGAAGATCTGGAAACGATTGCGGAAGAAGTCCGGATACCGTGAGAAATACGGGATGTTCTGCTTGACGACCATCGTCGGCCGCATCGCTCCGAACATCATTTCCAATGCCGCATCGTGCCGGTAACTCGGATTGGCCTCGTATTCCTCCCGATTGAACGGGATGGACGCCATCGCCTGAGCGTAAGTCACGCGCGGGGCTAATACTCCGGGAGCGGCTGTGACCGGCGCATTGAAACCGGGCTGTGGTTGATCAGCCACGGCCGGTGGTGCGACGATGACAGCCGCTGTTGAATCTTCACGCGGACGAATTTCGATCTTCCATTCGCCCGAATTGTCTTTGGCGCCTTGCGGCGGAGCGGCTGATGCGAACGAACTCGCGGCGACAACCGCCGCGAAGGTGCAGCCTGAAACCAGGCCTCTGAGAGTCGGAGGAATGGCCCCGTTGGTTCCGCGGGAAGTGACACATGGCACGATCGGGGACTTCTTCATCACGCATCCTCCAGGAATGACAAACTTCGTTTCCAAACACGAATTGAGATTCGCTCTGCCAGCAACACGCGCTCATGCGGGTTGTGAAATCGCTCGAATCCCTGTTACCATAATGCATGGGGCATCCGGGTGAATGAAATTAACCCATATGCTCCATTTATCCCACAATACCGGAATTGCGTGAGCCGCGTCAATCGCAAAACGGACCCGGAATTGTTGTTATCCAAGCGAGCCGCCGGGTTGATCCCGGCGGTCCATACGGCGGGGATTAACCCCGCCGCTCGCGTAGTGCCCGGCCGGTGGGCGAGTGCATTGCAGCTTTGAGGGACGATCATCGTGGCAAAAGCATGGGGGGGACGGTTCGCGGGACAAACCGATCCGCGGGTCGAGAAATTCACCGAGTCGATCAGCTTCGACGCCCGGCTGGCGGCCTTCGACATCCTCGGCTCGCAGGGGCACGCGCGCATGCTGGCGCAAGTCGGCCTGCTCACCGCCAATGAATGCGAGTCCATCTGCCAGACGCTCGATCAAATCGGAGGCGAGCTGGCGCGCGGCGAGCTTGCGCTCCGCGTCGAGCTCGAAGACATCCACATGCACATCGAAAGCGCCTTGATCGCCCGTCTCGGGGATGTGGGGCGCAAGCTGCACACCGGTCGCAGCCGAAACGATCAGGTCGCCACCGATCTCAAGCTGTACATCCGCGACGCTATCGCGCAGATCGATCGACAACTGGCCGAAGTGCAACGGGCTTTCGTCGAGCGCGGCGAAGGCGATCTCGATGTGATCGTCCCCGGCTACACGCATTTGCAGCGGGCGCAGCCGGTGCTCGTCGTCCATTACTGGCTCGCCTATTGCGAAAAGCTGCAGCGCGACCGCGAGCGGCTGGC
>JAGVKR010000513.1 GCA_020050375.1 Planctomycetales bacterium | reverse complement strand
TGCGTCGGAGATCGAAGTGATCGGGCTCGGGCCACGGATGGACGTCTCGTGGCAGGTGTCGCCCGATCTCCCCGCGGTCGACACGACGCTCGAAGTCGTCACGTCAATTACGGCAACGCTGGCGGAAGCCGAACGGACGGCCACGCTGGTCGCCACCCAGACGATTCGATCGGTGGGACAGCAGGGAACATTCGACGAGGTGCGTGTCACGCTACCGAAAAATGGAGAATTGCTGTCGGTTGGCAGCTCCGAATATCAGGAAGATCATCGCGATCCGAATGATGCGACTCAGGTCGTGGTCAAGCTCCAGCGACAGACCACGGGTCCCGTCGATCTGCGGTGGACCGTTCGAATTCCGCTGCCGCCGGCCGGTGGGCCGTTCGTCGTGGACGGGTTCGATGTCGCCCGCGCCCGGATTCAGAGCGGCTTTCTGGCCGTGGTCGTTGTCGGCGATTTTCGCCTGTCACAGGCGGCGGACGCAGGTACCGACGATCCGCAGGACAGATCGGTTCAACGGATCAATACCGATGCGCTTCCTGCGGCCTTGCGCCAGGCGCGAACGACGGCTGCCTATCGTTTCGAGAATCGCCTGCGGCTGCGGCTGGAGTTGCGACGCGACATTCCCCTGGTGAGCACGTCGCCCGAAGCCTGGGTGCAGATCGATCAGGAAATGATCCGCTTTGGGGCGACGTATGAGTTCCAGGTATTGCGAGGCAGCATCTCCGAAGCTTCGTTTCGCTGGCCAGGCTGGAAAGAAGCCGGCTGGATTGTCGACCGCATTGAGGCTTCTGATAACCTTGGTCCCCCGTTGCTGGATGAAGCGGCCGCTCCCGACAAGATGCGGATCGAGTTCACCGAGCCGGCTCAGAAACGCTTCAGGCTGACGATTTTGGCGCGGCGCGCCTTGGTGGAGGGGGCGACGGTGACGCCGTTCGCTTTGCCGGTGGCCGAAACGTCGACCCCGTCTACCGCGCGACTGGCGATTCTCAGGCCGCAGAACCTCGAGCTCGATCTGCAGCCGGTTGAAGGGACCGTCTTGCGGACGCAATCCGACGCGACAGTGCGTGTGGCCGTTCCGAGGGAACTTCAGAAGCTGCACCGCGACGAGTATCGCATCGAATCACCCGACGCTTCGTTCCGGGCGTCGGTCGCCGTCCATCCGCGCGAGGTGACCGCCTCGACGACGGTCTCCGCGTCGCAGGAGCGCCCTGGAATGACGGTCGTCCGGCAACGGGTCGCCTACAACGTGGCCTTCGGGAGCCTGGCGGAAGTCCGCTTCACGGTTCCCTCCGGGCTGAAACCAGGGCAACTGCTTGTCTCGGAAGCCGATGGCAACGAACTGACGAACCGATCGACGGACGATTCGATGGGGCGCGAAGTCCGCGTTCCGCTCGACCCTCCCCGAAGCGGGCGGTTCGAGTTGGACCTGCAATACGCGTTCGAAACACCGGGCGCCTCAACACCCGAAGGGGAGCAGGCGCTCAGCATTCTGCTCGTCACCTCGAACGACGCGGATTTCACTTCGACGCAATTTCAATGGCGCGACGCTCAGGGGCGCGAAGCAATGGTCCGCGGCGATGATTGGACGCGGTTTCCCGATCCGAACGGGCTTTGGACCTGGAAATTGCCGCGCGTCACAACGGAAATCGGTGTCGTGTTGTCACAATCGGCAGGGGCGTGGAGTGGTGTGACCGTCACACGGGCACTGATTCGCACCGTCATCGGACTCGACGGAACGATCCAGACGCGGGCCGAATACAAATTGACCGGCGCTGTCCTCGAACTGGCCGTGGAGCTCCCGGCAAACGTTCAGCTTGTGTCCGCATCGTGGGATCGTCAAAAGCTCAAGCCTTCCGCTCCGCAGATCGACGAGGCTGGCACGAAGCGCTATCGCGTCGCGCCGGACCGCTCTGCCGGCGCGACGGCAGTCCTGACGCTCGTTACGACGGCGCCTGGCGCGGTTTTGTCGCGGTTTTCCAGCATCTCTCAACTGACGGCGCCGCGCCTGCCCGAGAACCTCCCCGTTTTGGAATGCCGGTGGCAGGTGACGTTGCCGTTCGGTCGTCACTTGTTCACCAAACCGGACGGTTTCGCCCCCGCGTTTCGTTGGAAGCCGTCGAGAATCTTCTGGAGTCGTCAGCCCGATCGAACGACCTCCGAGTTGGAAAACTGGGTCGGAGCCGTCGAGCTCACCGATGTTCCCGGCCATTTGAACGAAGGAAACACCTATCTCTTCAGCCGCGCCGGGGCCGCCGACTCGCTCCGATTTCGCGTGATGAGCCAGTCAGGAATCGTGTTCGTGGGCGCCAGCCTGGCCCTGCTCTTCGGGTGGATTCTGGTCAAATGGCCGATCACCCGGCATGTGTTGACGCTGTTGTCCTTCGGATTCGTCGTCGCCCTGTTGGCGGTCTGGTTCTCCGAGCCGGTCATCGTCCTTCTGCAACCGGCCGGGCTCGGTCTCCTGCTGGCCGCCGTGGCTGCGGGAATCGACGGCTACAGCAAGAGCCGCTCACGTCCCGTGGCCGTCGCGATGAATTCACCAAGCGGCTATATGACCCCGGCTTCGTCAGTGTCGCGCAACGCCGTGCTCGGGGTCGGCTCCAACGAATATACGTCGGTCCGCTTGCCGGAGCCCGACCATCGGACAGAATCGAGCGAGCCGGCCGGTCAGCTCTCCGAAACCGGGAGCCGACCATGAACGTCCGGTTACGGTCCGGCGCGTTGCGCGCCGCGTTCGCTGCGCTTTTGCTGGCGGCTCCCTGTCTTGGCGATAGCGCGTCTGAAGACGCGTTGACTTCGATCCGCAGGATTTATGTTCCGGCAGGATCGCCCGAGCGGTGGCCCGCGGGGCCCTGGGAACCGATGCCTTTGGCGGATCTCGAGCGCCAACTCGCGGAGCAGCGCCGCAACGGCGTCAAATGGATCACCACCGGGCTGGAGCGCGCGGAATATCATGCAAAGCTTGCCGGGGACACGCTGCAACAGGGAACGTTCGAGTGGAAGCTCCAACAATCGGCGACGCCCGGCCGATTCCTGTCCCTCAATCCATTGAACCTCGCGATTTCGCGAATGGAATGGGTCGACGCCCAAAACAGAAGTAAAATCGGCCCCGTGATCTGGGGCTCAACCCCGTCGCAAACGGCCGGGTTGCTCCTGCAACATCCCAACGCGCTGGCTGTCGGTTCCTGGAGCATTGTTGGCCGCAGTCTGGCACGCAGCACCGAATTCGAAATCCGCCTGCCGGCGGCGACGGTGTCGCATCTCACTTTGCTGGTGCCCGATCCGTTGGCGCCCACGACGAGCGCCGGAGAATTGTCGGGACCAAAACCGGGGAGTGAGCCCGGCTTTTCGTTGTGGGAGCTGCACCTCGGCAGTCGGACATCGTGCCGACTGCGGTTCAGCCCTCCGATCGCCGAGACGGCCCGCCGACCGCTGGTTGTAGCGCACAGCCGCGCTAAATACGACGTGCGACCGGAAGTGATCCGTGTTCTCGCAGAATTCGATCTCGAAGTGTACGAATCGGCCGTGCGCGAAGTGCGGGTGCAGATCGATGAGGGCTTGCAGATCATCGGTGTCGAATACGGGGACGACGACGAAGTCGCTTGGCGCTCGGTCGACGGCAGCGACGGGCGCGCGATCGTAGTGCAATTGCCCGACTCGTTGACAGGATCGGGGCAAGTGCTGAGAGTCCGCGGAATCGCACCGGGCAAGCCGCTGCAAGCCTGGAGCGTACCCCGGATCTATCTGCCCGACGTCGTCGAGTCTGAATCGCAGGTGAGTGTTCGATTGCAGCCGCCCTATGAAGCTGCCGATTTGCGTTTTGATGGATACCGTCAGATCGAAATGGTGGCCCGATCTGACGGTGAGACCGTGGTGCTGCGACAATTGAAGCCGGGCGCATCGCTGGTGGTTATTCCTTCCAGCCCGCGCCTCGATGCGACAGGTCGCAGTGTCACGCTGGCGCGACTCGAGGGCGAGGAATGGATGTTGACGTCGATGGTCGACTTGCAAGCCATGGCCGGCAGCGCCTTTGAGGTCTCGTATCGGGTGCCGGAGGGATGGGAAATCGTCAATGTGCAGAATGACGCCGAACCGGGTTCCGGCGATCTTGCGGGATGGGACGTCGTAAAGACCGCTGAGGGCAAGAGCCAATTGCGGTTCGATTTCCAGACGGCGCTCAGCCTCACTCGCGCGCAGCGCCTGCGCGTCACGGCGCGACGCAAATCGATCGAGCCTGAGAATGATTTCCCGGTGCCGTCGCTGATCTGCCCGGCAGCGGTTGAGGTCGACGATGCCGTGACCATCATCATCGGCGGCCCGGACCAGCGTGCGGTTTTGCAAGAGTCGACCGGATGGGAGATCTCGACTCTGTCCGACCTGCGACCGGCCGACCAGGCACTGGATTTCCTGCGATCATTGCCGGCAACAGCGCGCGCCTCAGCCGTCGTTCTGCGGACGAGCACGGCTGAGGCTTCCGGAAGCCTGGTCTTGCGGAGTTTGGACAGCGCCGATCCGGTCAAGGCTCTCGACGACGCGCTCCATCCAGCGATATCGGTCACCGCGGTGGATTTCAAATCGGTCGAACGAGACGCTTTCCCTGTTGTCGCTGTTCTGGCCAACATCCGAGTGCTGCTGGACGGGGCCGACGCGGGCTTCGATCAGTTTCAGGTCAATTTGGCGGTGAGCGGTCGAGAAGGGGCCGAATTGCAGTGGGAGCTTCCGGGGAAGGCCGAGAGCATCGGCGTTCGTTGGAATGGTCGCACGGTCGACCCGCAAACGGTCGACACCCGCTTTTCATTGCGTCTGCCGGCCGCGAGTGCTGAGCAGCGAGCGAGGCACGATCTCTCGCTCGAATATCGTGTGCCTGCCAGTCGCCGATTCGGGGCGAATCGCCGACGACTTCCCCTGCCGCGGATTCAACAGGCGACACTGGGATGTCGCATGAAGGTGTTCGTTCCGGGCAGCTTGCGGCTCGTCGGACCTCCGAGCGGAATGGATCTCTTCCCGGAGCAAGCCGAGACGAATTCGATTCTTGGTCCCTTCGTCCGGCCGGCAACAGAAGCTGTGTTTCATCCCTTCGACGCTTCGGATTGGCGGCGATTGTGGGAGCAGTTTGACGAAACGAACGGCCGAACGGCGCAGATCGCCGATGCTTTCGCGCGCGAGTCGGCGTCACTGTCGGATGTTCAACAATTGCACTCCGACTCGACCGGCGCGATGTGGCAGGGTTCAAGCCAGGCCATGCCGGACGAGCTCGAGCTGACTGTTTGGGACCGGGAACAGGCGGAATCGCTGACATGGACTGCGTGGTGGCTGTCGTTGCTGACGACCGTCACCCTGCGAATTTCCACGCTGCGCGGCCGTCGGATCGCGGCAACCCTGGCCGTAGCGGTTTTGACCGGAGCCGTGTGGATCTTACCGCCGCTCTATGCGCAGTTTGCCGGCAGTTCGCTGGTCGGAATTGCGATCGGCACGCTCCTGCCGCAACGTCTGCTCCAGTTGCGACGCCCGGTTGTGACCCCCGATCCATTCAGTGTTCCCAGTGGCAGCACGCGATCGTTTGCGACAGTCTTGTTGTTGTGGTCTTTGGCCGTGTTGCACCTGGCGTACACGGCTCGGGCGCAAGACGACCGTCCCGCGGCGGCGGAGCCTGCGGC
>JAGVKR010000811.1 GCA_020050375.1 Planctomycetales bacterium | reverse complement strand
CGGCCCTGCTCTCCGACGCCGGCCGATCCGACTGCCGACCGCTGCTCGACGCGCTCTACGGGCCCACGGGGTTGGGGGACATGGAAGTCGTCGTGCCGGAACTGCATCACCGGCACGAATCGTCGAAGGTATTGATCGACATCGTTCGCGATCATCCGCATCAGGTCACGCTTTTGACCTTCGGGCCGCTGAGCAACGTCGTTGCGGCGATGGAACGCGCTCCCGATTTTCTGGGATTGCTGCGCGGGCTGGTTTGCCTGGGAGGCTCGATCGACGTGGGAGGCGATATCACCGCGGCGGCCGAGACGAACATTTACCTCAATTCGGAAGCGGCCCGGACGGTGCTCGCCAGCTCCGAAGCCAAGACGCTTGTCCCGCTCGACGTGACGAACAAGGTGATCCTGACCTACGAGCAGTTCCAGCGCATTTCCGACGCGGCGCAGCCGGCTGCGGCGTTTCTCCGGCAACTGCTGCCGTTTTCGTTCCGTGCCCATCATCAGTATCTGGGGATGGAAGGGATCTGGCTGAGGGAAGTGGTGGCGCTGGCGGCCGTCACGCGCCCGGACCTGTTTCGATCGCACCCGCTTCCCGTCGACGTCGAAACTCAGGGAGAGTTGACACGCGGGATGACGGTCTTCGAGCGCCGCAGGCAGCACCTGACCCGGGCCAGCGCCAACGTGGCCGTCGAAGTCGATGCGCAAGGGGTCATCGACTATGTGACGCAGCTTCTGCGCTGACTAAGAGCCGTCTTTCCGTCGAAAGACGACCGCTTCGCTCTGGATCTGGCCGCGGTGGCGGCGCTTGATCGTCAGCAGCACCGATCCGCTGCTCGCCGCTGACTCCAGCGCCGACTCGAGGTCGGCCACCGTGCTGACAGGCGTTCGCGCGACCTCTTCGATCAGGTCGTACAGATGCAGGTCGCCATCCATCGGGCTGTCGCGATCAACGCGCAGGACGAGCAGCCCGTGGGCCGTTGGCTCGAATCCGAGTTGCGTCGCGATATCGGGCTCGAGCTTGTGCAGCGTCAGCCCCAGAGATTGAAAGTGCGTCCCCATGCCCGGTTCGGCCGGAGCTTCGGAACGTTGATCGAGCTCGGTGCGGTCTCCGACCGTGACATCTATCGTCTGATAGCGGCCGGCGCGATAGATTTCGACTTTGACCGTCTTCCCGATCGAAGTGAGGCTGACCAGGTTGATCAGATGGTTCTCGTCGAGGACCTCGACTCCGTCAAACTTGAAAACGACGTCGTCCTTCTGGAGCTGGGCCCGCGACGCCGGCGTTTTTGGGTACACGTCGAGGACGCGCGCGCCACGGACGCGGTCGAGCTTGAGTCGCGCGGCGGCATCGGAATTGAAATCGGGATCGAGCTTGACCCCCAGATAGGCCCGTGTCACCTTGCCGTGCTCGAGCAACTGCTCGGTCACGCGGCGGACGAGGTTGCTGGGAATGCTGAACCCGATCCCTTCGTTTCCGCCGCTGTTGGAAGCGATGGCGGTGTTGATCCCGATCACCTGCCCCTGCATGTCGATGAGCGGACCGCCGCTGTTTCCGGGGTTGATCGCGGCGTCGGTCTGCAGGAAATCCTGATTGAGCATGTCGGAGGTTTCGCCGAGCTTCAGCGAACGCCGTCCTTTGGCGCTGATGATTCCCAGCGTGACCGACTGGCTGAGGCCGAACGGGCTCCCCATGGCCAGCACGAGGTGGCCGATGTCGATCTTATCGCTGTCGCCCCAGCGGGCGGCCTGGAGGTTCAAGGGGGCGACTTGCATGACGGCGACGTCGGTCTTCTCGTCCGTCCAGATTTTCGTGGGGTGGATCACCCGGCCGTCATGGATATAAATCGAGATATGGTCGAGATCGGTTCCATCGACGACGTGACGATTGCTGACGACGAAGAACCCTTTCGCCTTGCCGCTCTCCATGATCACGCCCGAGCCGGTCTCCTCGACGAGTCGACCGCGCGGCGTTCGTCGCTCGCTCTGAATGTGCACGACGCTGTTGGTCGTCAGGCGCGCGATCTTCGCCAGCAATTCGCTGGATTCCTGCAAGGGGGTGTGACCTGATTGCAGCTCGTTGTAGGCGCGCTCCGAGGCGCCGAGTTGCGGCGCCTGAGCTTGAACGGGGCTGCTCCACGAAACGAACCCGCGCGTCCCCACGACGACCCCGGCCAGAAATAGCGTGGAGCACACCAGCGAGGCTGACCAGCGATTCATGTGGTTTTTTCACTCCATGTCGATATCGATGTCGCTCATCGACAGATCGCGGTCGGATTGGGCGCCTTCGTATTCGAAGACCGTTTCCCAATTCTCGCCGTCTTCGTCGCCGGCGCCACCGCGCGTTTCCTGACGCTGCCGACAGTCGATGCACACCGTTGCATAGGGCAGGGCCTTGAGGCGTGCGATCGGGATCTGCCCGCCGCAGGCCTCACAGACTCCGTAGCGCCCCTTGCGGATCAGCTTGATCGCGCGTTCGATCTGTTGCAACTCGCGGCTCTCGAAGGCGGCGAGCTGGGAATGCATTTCGTTCTGGGTGCCATCCATGGCCGCGTCAAAGACATCCCCCGTCCCGGCGTCACTGGCTTGTGCCGATTCGATCTCATGGGCCAACTGCTGTCGCAGCTCGTCCCGTTTCGAAACCAGGCTCTTGTGGAGTCTCAGCAGTGCGTCTTTGCGGCTCATCACGTTCTCCTCGCATCGTTCGTCGCCTTGATCCCGAACGATGCAGTCATGGCAGACATTGTTGAACTTGACTGCGAATCCCCCATTGCGAGGGACGGAAACCGCCCAACTATAGCTCGTGAAATTAGAAACCAATCGTTGCTTGATACGATTTCCGGCCCAGGCTGCCGACACGATCGGGGTCGTGCTGACAGCTTTCCCTATCATACGCCTCGGGCCTCGCGAATTGCTGAGTGAAACCGCCGCCTTCCGACACAAATCGGACGACCGGCGTTTGACGTAACGCACAATTTGACAATTGGTTACAAGAAACTTTTTCATCGAGCCCGCGGATGGTCCGTGGTCTGCCATTTCGCTTGACCCCTCAACTCGACACCGATGCTTCGTCGGCACAACCGTTCCCTTGGAAGCTTTCGATAGCATCCCATGCCGCCTATGCGGACGTTACAATCGGTCTCTCCGGAGTCATCCTCATCATCGGCCCAAAGGCTCCATTCAGTACAACCGAATTTCTGACGATTCCGACAGTCGCTGAAAGGGACTACAGAAAGAATTGACATATGTCCACCAATTCTACGGAACTCCTCGATGGCGATCGGGGAACCTACGACATTCAGACCAGCGCCGCCGGGCCCGCCGGGAAGCTTCCCCTGACGGAACAGATGCTGCTCGAAAGCCCTAGCGGCGATCTGTTCGGGATGTCGCAAAATGCCGGGATGGGGTGGAATCCCCAGCAGCTTTTGCGGAAGCAGTTTCTGATCCTCAGCACCCAGGGGGGAATTCGAGCGGAAGATGGACACCCGATCGCGCTCGGATATCACACCGGCCACTGGGAGGTGGGACTGTTAATGCGCGCCGCCGCCGAGCAGCTCGACCGGCTCGAGCGCTTGCCGTTTGCCGCCTACGTCAGCGACCCATGCGATGGTCGCACGCAGGGGACAACCGGCATGATGGACAGCCTTCCG
>JAGVKR010000039.1 GCA_020050375.1 Planctomycetales bacterium | reverse complement strand
GGCGCCTTCGCAGCGCCGCCCGACATTGCCGCCGTGTAGGCGGCGATCACGGCCCGGGGAGTCCCGACCATCCGCACCTGCCCGTGATCCAGCCAAACGGCGCGATTGCAGAATCTCACGAGCGCCTCCATGTCGTGACTCACCATGACGATCAATCGGGCCTTGGCGATCATCGCTTCCATTCGCTTTCGGCACTTGGCCTGGAAAGCCATGTCGCCGGCGCTCAGCACCTCGTCCACGAGCAGGATTTCCGGGTCGATGGCGGTGGCCACCGAGAAGGCCAGCCGGACGAGCATGCCGTTCGAGTAGTGCCGTACCGGATTGTTCAGGGCGTCGCCCAATTCGCTGAATTCGGCAATTTCGGCCAGCTTCTGCCGCAACGTTTTTGGAGTCTCTCCCTGCAGGTAGCCGCGGTAAGCGATGTTGTCCCAGCCGCTGGCTTCGGGCTCGAAGCCCAGTGACAAATCGAACAGCGAGCTGACAACCCCCTCGACGTGACGCTCTCCGGAAGTCGGGGGATAGATCCCGCCCAGCAATTTGAGGAGCGTGCTTTTCCCCGCGCCGTTGTGACCGACGATGCCGAGACGATCTCCCTCGCGCACCGTCAAGTCGATGTTCTGCAGGGCGCGAACTTCCACGACGGGATTCACCGACGACAGGAACATCCGTTTGACGATGTAGTCCTTGAGGGTCACGCGCCGGTTCTGACGGACGTGAAAGATCAGGCTGACATCGTTGAGTTCAATGGAGGTCATAATCCCGCGTTGACGAGCACTGCTGTTGCTGCTGAGTTTCAGGCGATTGCCGAGAGTCTTCCGCGCCGACCGACAAATCACAGGTAAAAGATGACGCGCGGCTCAAGCCGCACCAGCACCCAGGTTGCAGCCGAGGCGAACAGAACCGTGCTCAGGCCGATGACTCCCATCAATTCGAGCGAGGGGGCCTGGCCGTCCAGCAACGGCATGCGCAGCGCCTCGATGAACGCAGCGAGGGGATTGAAGTCGATGATCCATCCCAACTCTTTGTCTCGCAGCAGCGCCGCGGGGTAAATGATCGGGGTTCCGTAGAACAGAATCTGCAGGCCGACTTCCGCCAGATGCTGCACGTCGGGGAAATGCGCCGTTGAGAAACCCGCCAGCACGGCCAGCGACCAGCCCAGGACGAGCAACATCAGGAAGACGGGGATCAGGCTTAGGAACGAGGAGAGGCCCCCGAAGCCCTGGAAGCAAAACCGCATGAGCACGACCACCAGAATGGCCACGAGAAAATGAAACGCCGCCCCGAGCATCGTTCGCAGGGGGTAGATGGCCATCGGCGCCGGATACTGCCGAATGTATTTCTCTCCGCTGAACAGGCATGTCGTTCCCTGAAGCGTCGAGGCGGTGATGAAGTTCCAGAAGCAAAGGCCGACAAGGATTCGCGGCCCGTATTCGATTGGGTCCTGCCCGAACAGTTTGGCAAACACAACGCACAGAACGATCGTCATCGCCAGCGGCTGCAATAACGACCAGCCCAAACCGAGAATGCTGCGACGGTATCGTGTTCGCAGATCCATCTGCACGAGCGAGAGCCAGAAGTAGCGGCACTTCCAGATCGCCGCCATGTATTGCGACATTCCCTTGTCCTTGACGGTGGTGGTTTGCGCTGGGGAAACGCCGGTTGGCAGAACGAGTTCGGCGAGGTGCGGATAGGTAACAAATTCGGTCTAACAGGACAAGGCGAATTGGCCCAAGTCCGGAGCGTCCGCAGCGTCGTTTTCCCCCCGGCGAATCACCCTCGGTGGTGGGTTTCCGGGCCTGCCACATCACGCCACAAGGGGCGAGCAACCCCAGAGCCAGCCACCTCGGGCCATGTGGTACGGGCAGTCCCAAAAGGGGGGAAATCGACGCCAGGGGGCTGACGATCATCAACCAGCGTTCAGACCCGCGACCGAACCGCGACCCGATCCCTTCGATCAGTCAGACACGGATCTTCGCCCATTTTCCCCGCGAAAAGTAGACCGTTGCAATGACGGCCCGCAAGGTCACGTCGACGCACATGCCCGACCAGGCGCCGATCAACCCGCACTGGAACACGATCCCAAGGAGATAGGCCACGGGCAACCGGACAAGAAAGATCCCCACGAGGTTCAGGAGCAAAACCGGCCGCGTGTCTCCCGATCCGCGAATGGCGTAGATATAGACGATCATCAACGTCAGCGGCACCTGATACCACGAAAGGAACCGAAGCGCGGGGACGCCAATCTCCCGGACCACAGTTTCTTTCGTCATCACCGCGTAGATCAAGTCCGCCCCCAGCAGGTACACCGCTCCTCCCAGCAAGGCGAACACGACCGCCTGCCGCGCCGCTTCATTTCCCAGCCGTTTGGCGGCCAGTGGGTCACGGGCGCCGAGATTTTGGCCGATCAACGTGGCGGCAGCGTAGCCCCACGCGGTGGCGGGGAGATAGGTGAGCGCCTCGGCTTCCATGCCGATCATGTGGGCCGCCATGTATGCCTTCCCCGCCGCTTCGTCGCCGAGATGGGCGATGATCATCAGAAACAGCCACTGGCCCGTCCACATCAGCACGCCGTCGACGGCCGCGGGCGCGCCGATCCGCAGAATCCGGCGAACGTCGTCTCCGTGCGGTGCGAGCAGATTGGAACGCAACCGCAGCCCACTCACGCCGCGGGTGAGCACGACGAGCATCAGCAGGCCCCCGCTGATCCGGGCAGTGACCGTGCCGGCGACGATTCCGTCAATTCCCCAGGGCTCGATCGGCCCCAGTCCGAACACCAGCGTGCTCGACACGATTATGTTCAGAACGTTGACAAATCCGAGGATCAGCATGGGCGAGCGCATGTCTCCCACGCCGCGCAATGCCGCCGAGCCAACCAGGCAAAAGCCAAAGAACAACATTCCCCAGGCGTCGGTCTGAAGAAAATGGACGGCGACGCGCGACGACTCCCCCGTCAGTCGTTGCAGCTCCGCAAACCAGGGGGCCAGCATGGTCAGCAGAGAAAAGACGAACAACCCCACTCCGCTGGCGAGCGTGATCGACAGGCTGGCAAAGCGATTGGCTTGTGCGAAGTCGCGAGCGCCGTGCGAGCGGGCGATGAGGGCCGTCGTGCCCGTCCCGACCAGAAGAAAGATCAGCGATGCCAGCCAACTGACATACGCGGCGATGCCGACCGTCGTCGTATAAATCCCCGGCTCGTGCGCGGTGGTGCTGACCTGTCCCGCCAGCCAGGTGTCGAACAGGCTGACGCAGTAATTGAGGAACTGCTCTCCCAGCGCCGGAAGAGCGAGCACGAACACCTGGCGACGCAGGTCATTTGTGGCCGGCGGCTCCGTCCCGTTGCCGGTCGGTTCGACATGCGAATCAGGCATCGCTGAGCGGGTGTCCCAGTTCTTCCAGCTTTGTGCGGACGAGCGAAGCCACTTGCCGTGTACAGGTGCCGTCTTCAAACATCGTCAACGGAAGCATTTTCTCCCCGCCGCGAACGATACACGGCCGCGATTCGCCTATTCCGGCATTCGAGCTTACCCGACTCGATCCGCTCACGCGGCGGTTTCTGTTCGAGTCGCTGACATCTTCCAACCGGACGCTGTCGATCGAATCGGTCGACATGTGTCGGGTGTACCCGATCGGTCCCACGCCCCATCGGCAGGAAACCCGCTCGCGCGTCACGGTGACGGTTGTGTTGCCTGCCAGGGC
>JAGVKR010000384.1 GCA_020050375.1 Planctomycetales bacterium | reverse complement strand
GAAGGGTTGTTTGCATCAGGTATATTCTACACCATCTGTCTTTTCTGTCAAATCTGCCATTTGAATGGTATCGCCGACGCCGTCAGAATTTGCCCGAAAAGGGCAGGAAGACTATCGGAGGCTCACTGACAATTCGCCCCGAGGGACAGCCGAAGTTCCCCCGGCAATCCGATCTTATTCGATCACGATGACGTCGCGGCTGAATCGCGAGAGCAGCTCGGCGCCGTCGCCGGTGACGAGCACGTTGTCGATGATGCGGGCGCCGAGCCGTTCGTCGCCGATGAAAACCGGAGGCTCGACCGACACCACCATTCCCGCCTGCAGGGTGTAGGTGCTTCCGCCAAGCATGTGCATCGGCTCGCCCCAAGTGGGCGGAAATCCCGGGGCCAGGCCGTAGCCCGTCGTGTGGACCCGGCAATGATCGAGCCCGGCTTCGGCAATCACCTGCCTCGCGGCTTCATGCGGAACGACGGCCGGCACCCCGGCGCGGATGTTGGCCATGCAGACATCGGAGGCGCGACGCACGAGATCGTAAAGCTCGCGCATTCGCGGCGTTGGGGGGCCGATGCAAAACTGGCGGCCGATGGTCGACGTATACCGCCTGTACGTCGCGCCGTATTCGACGTTGCCGAAATCCCCTCGCCGCAGCCGTCGCTCGGTTGGCGCTCCATGACTGAAGCCCGAGCGCTCTCCCGACACGAGATTGATCGGGCTGGCAGCCAGGCCGCTGCCGGATGTCAGCAGCGAATGATAAACGTCGCCGGCCACCTCCAGCTCGCTACGGCCTTCGGTCAGGGCCTTGGCGAAAACTGTCATCGCCTTGTCGGCAATCCGGACCGCCTCGCGGATGTACTTCAGCTCGGTTGGCGATTTCACGAGCTTGAGGTCGTGAACCAGATTCGTCGGTTCGGCCACGAGCGCATCGCCGAGTAAAGCTTTGACCCGTACGTAATGGTGCGGGTGAAGGTAATAAGCCGGAACCTCCATTCCGACTCGAGCACGACGCATCCCGTGTGCATCGGCCAGCTTCTCGAAGGCGACGATCGGATCGTCGGATTCACCTCCGCCCCACGCTTGAATCTCATCGACGAGAGCGTCGTCGAGAAACTCGTTGCGTTCCCCTGCGCGGGTCAAGATGCTCAACGGGCCCGGCCGGGCGGAAATCAACAGGCACTGAAACTCCTGATAGCTCTTCGCATCCGAGCCGGTCAGCCAGTGGATCGACACCGGATGGAAAATGACCAGCCAATCCAGGCCAGCGCGGTCGATCGCTTCCCGCACGCGCGAACGACGGTCGGCAAACTCTTCGGCGGTGAAATCGTGCTTTGACATTTGTGACGCATTCTAGACGTGCCAGTACGGTCTGGCTATTCTGCCTGCCACGCTCGTTGACGAACCGCTGCGCTCATTCCCGTGACGACGACTCACGCGACTTCCAACTTCGCCGTTCGGAACCGAATGTCATGCAAACAGGCCCAACGAACGTTCGCTGGCGGATCGTCCTGCTTCTGGTCGCGTTTTCCGGCCTCGGATACTTCAACCGCAACAGCATCGCGGTCGCCGGGGCCGAGCGTTTGATGAAAGAGTTCAGCATCCCGGAAGACCAGATGGGAGCAGTGTATACCGCGTTTCTCATTGCGTACACCGCCTGCATGATCCCCGGTGGGTGGGTGATCGATCGGATCGGCCCCAAACGGGCCCTGATGCTGATGGGATTCGCCTCGGCCGTGCTCGTACCGATGACCGGACTCACAAGTTATTTTCCCGCGCTGATTGTTCCGGCGCTGTGGTTGATCCGATCTTTGCTGGGGGTGGTCAGTGCGCCGATGTATCCGAGCGCGGCCCGGATGGTGTCGCTGTGGATGCCCTATGAATCTCGCGGCGTGGCGAACGGCATGGTCACCGCCGCCGCGGCCGCCGCGATCGCGTCGACATTCTACATCTTCGGATTCCTCATGGACCGATTCGGCTGGCCCACCGCATTCATGATCGGAGGGGTCGCGTCTCTTCTGCTCTCGGCCGTCTGGACAGTCGTCGCGTCCGATCAGCCGGATACTCATCCGACGGTCAACGAGCAGGAACGGGAATTGATTCTGGGGACGCGGGTCGAAGCGAATTCGTCGTCCCCCGCGAGCGGTTTTTTGGCGATGCTCCGCGATCGCAATATGTGCCTGCTGATGGGGAGCTATGCGGCCCTCAGCTATTTCCAGTACATGCTCTTCTATTGGATCCAGTACTACTTCGACACGGTGCTCAAGCTGGGGAAGGACGACGGCCGGCTCTACGCGACGATTCCTTTGATCGCTATGGCGGTAGGAATGATGTCGGGGGGCGGGCTCGCAGACTACGTGCAGTGGAAGCTCGGCAAGCAACGCGGACGGGCCCTCGTACCGGCCTGTGGGATGTTCGCCAGCGCGATCCTGCTCGCGATGGGGATCGCCAGCGACAATGCGACCTGGGCCGTTTCGTGCATCACGCTGGCGATGGGAGCGCTCGGCGCAAGTGAATCTTCCTTCTGGGTGACGGGTGTTGAGCTGGGCGGCAAGCGCGGCGGGCTTTCGGCTGCGATCCTCAACACCGGAGGCAACGCCGGCGGCATTCCCGCCCCGTACCTGACGCCGCTGATCAGCAAATGGGTCGATTCGCAGGAACTTGGCATCGGGGGATGGCAGGTCAGCATGGGAGTCGCCAGCGCGCTGTGTTTCATGGGCGCGGGACTCTGGTTCTTCATCCGAGACGATCAGCCGAATGTCGGCTAACGAAAATCCCATTTGGTCAGATCCGAACATTCAAGCCTCCGCCCCCGCCAGTTCGACGAGCTTCGTCACCGTATTCCAGTTCCGCGTGGTGGCGCGAACCGACAGACTCCAGGCGCTTGGCGCAACCGGATGCCGAACCGCGCTCGTCGAACAGCACGTTCCCGCTCTGCACGTACGTCCGCACGTTCTGAAACTCAAGTTCGGCGCAGAGTCCGCGCAGCCGCTCCATCGAGAGCGCGTTGTTCCCGACATTGATCCCGCGCAGCAGGGCCACGTAACGCGCCATCGTTGCTGTTCTCAGGACCGGACTCCCACTCTCATTTCGCCACCGGCACCATCCGCACGCACACCGGCGAGCCGACCTCAAGCTTATGGCCTGTTTCCGAAAGCGCGCCGGTTTTCGGGTCGATCCGCAGCACGACGATCGAGTTGCTTCCCTGGTTTTCCGCCAGCAGGAACGTGCCAGAGGGGTCGATCGCAAAATTCCGCGGCGTCTGGCCGCCGGTGGAGTGGTGGCCTTTGGCCGTCAGTTGGCCCGTCGCGGCGTCGACGGCAAAAATCGCGATGCTGTCGTGTCCGCGGTTGGAACCGTACACGAATTTCCCGGAGGGATGGGCGACGACTTCGGCAGTGTGCGTCGTTTCCTTGTAGCCTTCGGGGATCGTCGAGATTTCCTGGATTGTGGTCAACGTCCCCTTCTGCGAGTCGTAACGAAACGCCGTGATCGTGTTGCCGATCTCGTTGATCACATACGCGAACCGTTCCCCGGGCAGGAGCGTGAAGTGTCTGGGGCCGGCGCCCGGCGTGACACCAACCGAGGGAGGATCGTTGGGAGTCAGCAACGCCTTAGCGGCGTCGAGGCGATACACGAGGACCTTGTCGATCCCCAGATCGGCGGCGAAGACGAATTTGCTTTGCGAGTCGACATTGATCGAATGCGCGTGCGGCTCTTTCTGCCGATCCGGGTTGATGCTCGAACCTGCGTGCTGGACGATCGACGCGGCGGGTTTCAGCGATCCGTCGGCGGCGATCGGCAGGGCCGCGACGCTTCCGCCGCTGTAATTGGCGACGAGCGCCGTCTTGCCGGTCTTGTCGATATTGATGTGACACGGGCCCGCGCCCCCCGACGATTGCTGATTCAGCAGCGTCAGCTTTCCGGTTTTCCGGTCGAGGGCATACGCGCTCACGCCGCCGGTCGGCTTGCCGTCGGTGTCCGAAACCTCGCTGATCGAATACAAAAACTTCTGATTGGGATGGATCGCCAGAAACGAGGGATTCTTCGTGATGGCGGCCGCTTCGGCCGGCGCGAGTGCCCCGGTCTTGAGATCCAGGCGCGAGACATACACCCCCGTGCTGTTCTCGCCCGTATAGCTGCCGATGTAGACCCACAATTGGCCGGGCAAGTCGTCACCGCGCACGGGAGAGGCAGAGATCGTGGTGAATAGACCGGTGAGGAAGAGCGCGATCGAGCCAATTTTTTGCGTCATCATGCGGTTGGTCTCCGGGTGGGCGTCGTCGCCCGATTCTTGATGGAAAAATCAGCTCTGGCACGTTTGGTCATCGCTCGGACACGCTACCCGAAGGTCCGGGAGTTCGCCAGCGTCGGCGGTTGGGGACGACACGTGGGCCGCGGATCGGGCCAATCACAGGTCTGGAACGGCATATGCCCGAATCGCATCATCCGCCGTGGCGATCAACAAACCGTTTTCGAGAGCCTGACAAATCAACATGCGATCGAACGGATCCCGATGCAGAGGCGGCAATTCGGCAAGATGCGTGACGCTTGCCTCGTCGAGAGCAAGACTTCGAATCAGGTGCCGCTCTCGCTGTGTAGAATCTCGTTTGGCAGGGGAGCATCGAATCCTTCCGGCACCTCAAATTCGCCGGTACACAATCCATAAGGTCGAGTCTTTGAACGCGGCTTCTCGATAGGTATCAATTCCGCGACCGGCTGTTGGGCCTCGACGATCACGACCGTCTCACCGTGCTGAACAAGACGGATGTAGGTCGGCAAGTCGCGTTGCATTTCTTCGACGCTGATGGATTTCATCCAGTTATCGTACCAGACCTTGTCGACAGCCGCCAATCTCGATTTCCAGGAAGCACGACTCCCGTTTCACTGCGGCTTGCGCAAGCAATACACGCTCTCCGCCGTCCGGATCAGCAGGCGATCGCCGACGATGGCGGGAGTGGCGAGCGCCGTTTCATCGTCGCCGAGCGAGTTCGTGTGCAGGACTTCGAATTCGTCACTCGCCGCCATGACGAAGGTGACGCCGTCTTCATTGAGGCAGAAAATCTTGCCGTTGTTAGCCCACGGCGAAGCGGTGAACGCCTTGCCGTTGGGGATTCGCTTGCGGTCATAGATCTCGCGCCCCGTCCGCGCGTCAAAGCAGGCGAACAGCCCCATGTCGTAGAGGACATACAGCCGGTCGCGGTAGACGAGTGTCGTGGGGTTGTAAGGGGCCCCGCGCTTGCTGGACCAGGCGACGAACTCGCTGGACTTCTCGTCGCCGGCGAGCGTCAGATCGCCACTCCCCCCCGGACGGATGGCGTACATCGGCTGCTTCGGATCGAGCACGTATCCGGAGCTGACGTACAAGAGACCGTTGACGGCGTACGGGGTTGCGATCGTGATGACCGACATCCCCTTCAGATCCCACAGCAGATTGCCGTCGAGATCGTACGAGCGGACCTTGCTTGTTCCGGGCGTCACAATCTCGGTGCGGAGTTCGTTTTGCCATACGAAGGGGGTCGCCCAGTTGCTCTTTTCGTCGCGGGAGACGCGCCACAGCTCGTCTCCCGTGCGTTTGTCGAGAGCGGTGATGTACGACTCCTGCTCGTTGTCGTTCACATAGATGAACCGGTCGCCGTGCACGACGGGCGACGCGGCCGTTCCCCAGCCGGCGCGCATCCGCCTGGGCTCGATCGGCTTTGACCAGAGCGGTTTTCCTTCCATGTCGAAGCAGAACACCCCCAAATTGCCGAACAGCGCATAAACCCGCTCGCCGTCCGTTACGGGCGTTTCGGAGGCATACGTGTTCTTGATGTGCAGCGGGGTCGCCGGCACACCGCGATGCGCCGTCTGTTCCCACAGAACGTGACCATCCTTGAGGCTCAGGCAATACACCTTCCAGAGATGCTCGGTTTCGGGGGGCTTCGACTGCTCGCCGCCGAAGTACAGACCCTTCTTCGCCGTCGGCGTTTCACCCGTGTTGACGACCGTCGCCAGAAACACCTGCTCGCCCCAGACAATGGGCGAGGCCCAGCCGCGGCCGGGCACGTTGGCTTTCCAGGCGACGTTCTCGGTCGCCGTCCAATGATCGGGGAGCCGCGGGTTCTCGGCGACGCCGGTCGCATCGGGACCGCGGAACTGCGGCCAATTGTCACCGGCTGCCGCGAAATGTGGCAGACTCACTAACAACAAGACAAAGGCGAATGCGCGATAATGAATCATTGGTCGTGCCTATGACGTTCTGTGTCCAGGTGTAACAGAGCAATTCTTTTCGCCCGATCTCTTATCGACTCGATCGATTGCCTACCACGCGGCCCTCAGTATTCCTTCGAGATCCTGCTGAGTGACCGCACGCGGGTTGACGCGCAGGATCCGCTTCACGGCGAACGATTTTTCCGCGAAGCCGGGCAACTGGTCTTCGGTCACTCCCAGGTCGCGGAGCCGCTGGGGGATTCCGATGTCGGTCTTGAGCCGTTCGACGGCGGCGATTGCCTGCTCGGCGGCCGCCTGTTCGCTCATGCCGGCGACATTTTCGCCAAGCAACTCGGCGATCCGCGCGAAG
>JAGVKR010000726.1 GCA_020050375.1 Planctomycetales bacterium | reverse complement strand
CTCGCCGCGCATCAGCGCCCCCGCCTCGTCGAGACGCGCACGGAAGATCTGCCACGCAACTTCTTGGGAAAAGTTCTCCGCCGCGAGCTACGGCAGACGTCGGCCGTCATCCCACAGCCACCGGCCCCGGTTTCTGCGTCGGGCTGAGGCACCGAAGCAGCGTCGATAGACGTTCGCCCCCCCATCCCGACTCGACTGAGCTCATCGCAGGCCAATCCTTCCCCCGCCGGGGGGATAGGGAGGCAGGTATCGCGAGGTTGTTGACGCTTCGGGTTGAGATGGTGTCACTCCGCACTCCGAATTCCGAGCTCCGCATTTCCCTCCCCGGCCAGCGATGTGTATTGACGACGGCGTTTCAACCGATCAAAGTGGAAGGACGTCACCCACCTGAGCCGCGCGCGCCGGCTCAACCTTATCCCGCCTGAGTGCCGCATGCCGCGTAACGTTTTTCTGGCGCTAGTTGCGCTGATCCTGCATTCTCCGCTGGGGGCGGTCCTCCATGCCGGCGAGACTCCGGAGCTGCGCCCGTCGCCCGAGCAGGAAGCGTTTTTCGAGCAGCGCGTCCGGCCGATTCTGGTCGCCCGCTGCTTCGAGTGTCACGGCGAGAAGAAGCAGGAAGGGGGCGTGCGGCTCGACTCGCGCGCGGCGCTGCTCAAGGAAGGAGATGCCGGGCCGGCCATTGCCACAGGAAAGCCCGAGGAGAGCCGGTTGATCGAAGTCGTCGGCTACGGCGACGCGATCAAGATGCCTCCCAAGCAGAAACTCTCCGACGATGAAATCGCGACGCTGACGGAGTGGATTCGAATCGGTGCGCCCTTTCCCGCGAGTCACGCTTCGAGCGCCCCCGCGCTGGGGCAGTCGGCGACGCCCGAAGGAATTCGCCAGGCCCGCGCGACACACTGGGCTTTTCAGCCGGTCGCACGTCCCGACCCGCCAGTGGTCGCCACGAGCGATTGGGCGCAAACTGCGATCGACCGTTTCGTTCTGGCGAAGCTCGAAACGGCCGGGCTGAAACCGAATCCGAAGGCCGAACGGCGGACGCTCCTGCGACGGGCGACGTTCGATCTGATCGGCCTTCCGCCGACTTCCGACGAAGTGTCCGCCTTCGAGAGCGATCCCTCGCCCGATGCCTTTGCGACGGTGGTCGACCGGCTGCTCGCATCACCCCACTACGGAGAACGCTGGGGGCGGCACTGGCTCGACGTGGCCCGTTATGCCGACACCAAGGGCTACGTCTTCACCGAAGAGCGCAAGTATCCCTTCTCGTACACCTATCGGGACTACGTCATCCGCGCGTTCAACGGCGATCTGCCGTTTGATCGCTTTCTGCTCGAACAGCTCGCCGCCGATCAGTTGCCGCTGGGGGACGACAAATCGCCGCTCGCCGCAATGGGCTTTTTGACGCTGGGCCGGCGGTTCGGCAACAACCAGAACGACATCATTGACGACCGAATCGACGTCGTCGCGCGGGGCCTGATGGGGATGACCGTCGCCTGCGCCCGCTGTCACGACCATAAGTACGATCCGATTCCCACCGACGATTACTATTCGCTGCACGGCGTCTTCGCCAGCTCGATCGAGCCGCCCGACCTGCCGCAGATCGGGCCGGCGACCGATGTCGAGGCCTACCGGGTCTACGAGCAGGAGCTTCAGAAGCGCGAAGCGGCTGTGCAGAGCTTGCAGGCGGGCAAGCACGCGTCGTTGATCGAAGATTTACGGAACCGCAGCGGCGATTACCTGTCAGCCGTTGTGCGTCTGGCCGGGCAGGAGCCCCCCGCCGACGACAAAGGGACCTCGCGCGCCGCGGGCGAAGTCCGCAATTCGATTGTGCGACGCTGGAAGGCGTTTCTGACGAGCACGGCGAAAGAGCCGCATCCGGTCTTCGGGCCCTGGCACGCGTTCGCGCAATTGCCCGCCGAAGGTTTTGCTGAGTTTGCCGTACCATTCGTTGCCGCACTGAGCGACGCCCCCGATGCCCAGCCCCGAACCAACGCGCTGGTTAAAAATGCGTTCACTGCCGCTCCGCCGCAATCGATGGCCGACGTCGCCACTGTTTACGGCAAGCTGCTGACGGAAACGCACGAGCAGTGGGTGAAGTTGCGCGAAGGCCCCGTGGGAGCGGCCCCGGCGGCGCTGCCTGTGCCGGCCGCGGAAGAATTGCGGCAGGTGCTCTACGCCGAGAATAATCCGACCGCCATCACGCTCGGCGAGGCGCGCAAGTTGTTCGACAAAGCCACCCGCAATGAAGTCGGCAAACTGCAGAAAGCCGTCGACAGCTTCAAGGCCGGCTCCCCCGCCGCGCCGCCGCGGGCCATGGTGATGAACGACGCGGCAACGCCGGTGCAGCCCAAAGTGTTCATCCGCGGGAATGTCGACCGAAAGGGGCACGAAGTCCCCCGACGTTTCCTGCAGGTTCTTCTGCCGGCCGAGGCTCCCGCTTTCCAACAGGGAAGCGGACGTCTGGAGCTGGCGCAGGCGATCGCCAGCCCGCTAAATCCGCTCAGCCCCCGGGTAATCGTGAACCGTGTCTGGTTGCACCATTTCGGCCAGGGGCTCGTGCGAACCCCGAGCGATTTCGGTTCGCGCGGGGCGCCGCCTTCGCATCCCGAACTGCTCGACCACCTCGCCGGCACGTTTATCGACGAGGGGTGGTCGCTCAAGAAGCTCCATCGGCGGATGCTCCTCTCAGCGGTTTATCAGCAGACCAGCGACGATCGCGCCGAGGGAATTCAGGCGGATCCCGAGAATCGCCTGTTGTGGAAGATGAATCGCCAGCGGCTGGAGTTTGAGCCGCTCCGTGATTCGCTGCTGGCTGTCGCGGGGCGACTCGATCGGACCGCCGGCGGCCGGCCGGTCGATCTCTTCGCCGCGCCGTTCACGACGCGGCGGGCGGTCTACGGCTTCATCGACCGG
>JAGVKR010000088.1 GCA_020050375.1 Planctomycetales bacterium | reverse complement strand
TGCATCGGCACGACTTTGCCGCCAGCCTGAGTCCGGCCGAGCGCGACGAGCTTGTCTCCGATGGCGAAGGAACCTATTACGTCGGTGTGGCCTTGAGACAGAACGGTGGATCGGGCGGGCCGGTTTGAGTTTGCGGCATCGAGCACTTGGGAGTGAGGCGTGAATCCGTTCCGAGAGACAATCGTGGCCAGTCCGTGGGAAGCCCCGCGGGCTGACGTGCCTGAGATCCACAGCCAGGTCTTCGAGCGCTGCCTCGAAGGGATCGCACACGTACGCGCAAGCCAGCGGTCGGCAGCGCTCCTGATTCACGGCGAAGCGGGGAGCGGCAAGACGCACCTGCTCGGCCGGCTGCACGCGCGTCTTGTCCCGCGACATCCAACCGCGACCGATCGCCGCGAATGCCTCTATGTCTGGGTGCGGCTGCAAACGAGCCCGCGGATGATCTGGCGGACGCTCAGGCGGACGCTGATCGACGACTGGTTTCGCCCCGTCGCCGGGGGACGGACGCAATTCGAGCGGATTCTCTTCCATCGCCTGGCGGAAATCCGCATCGCCGAGGGAGACCTCGAGCACTGGTACGAATACATGCTCGAGGAGCATCCCGGCGGGCTGACGGAACTGATGGAGCGGATCGCACGCAGCCTCGATCTCGATCGCAACACGGAGATCGCCTTCATGCACATCGCCTTCCGTCGCCATCTTCGCGATCTGCGGGCCTGGCTTTCCGGCACGTCGCTGCCGCAGCCGGCGCTCGAACGGATGGACCTCGCCGAAGAGGAGGGAGGAGACGAAGAGCGCGAAGATCAGTCGCGCCAGGTGGTCCTGATGCTCTGCCGCCTGGCGGGCAACGGCCTGCCGATCGTCCTCAGCTTCGACCAGGTGGAAGCGCTCCAGATGGCGCCCGGAGATCGCGACGCCCTGTTCGCCTTCGGGCAAATGACGAGCACGTTGCACGACGGCACGTCGAATGTGCTCGTCGTCTCCTGCGTCCAGTCGGCGTTCGCGACCGAGCTCAAGGACCAGGCCCGCTCCGCCGACTACGATCGGATGACGTCGCTCGGCGCCCTGTCGCTCGATCCGCTCAATCGTGAACAGGCCGAGCAGTTGATCGCCCGGCGAATCGCCAGCGCGGCAGGTTCCCTCGGGTCACCTGTGCCGCAAACCGGCTGCTGGCCGCTGGAGCCCTTCGAATTCGACGATCTGTTCGCCAAGGGATTCGTGTCGCCGCGCAGGCTGCTCAGCCTTTGTGCCGAGCGATACGAGACCCGAGCGGCGCTCTCCGCGTCGACCGACGGCCAGCCGCCCGCAGGGCCCTCGGAGGAATCAACGGCCGAAAGCCGGTTTCTTGCCTGCCAATGGGAAGCGTGCCTCGCTCAGAAGCTGGCGAACAGCGCACCGGAGAGCACGGAGGAGATCCTTCGGCACGGACTGCCGCTGCTGGTGAGGATCGTCGCACCGCGGATGAAGGTCGTCCGCGACGAGCAGTTGCCCGACGTGCCGCTGGTGTTCGAAGGGGAGCTGGGCCGCACGGGACTCAGTGTCTGCACGCAATCGAACATGAACAGCCTTGTTGCGCAACTCAAGCGATTGAAAACCCAACTCGCCTTGCAGCGGCTCCAGCAGCTTGTGATCGTCCGCGACCCGCGCGTGCCGATCCCCGCGACGGCGAAGACAACACTCAAGCACCTCGGCGACCTGGAGCAGCAGCGATCTCTGGTCGTCTCACCGCCGGTCGAAGCGCTCGCCGCGCTGGATGCCTTGCGCGAACTGCTGTCGGACGCCAAATCGGGCGACCTGACGTGCGAGGGCGAAGTGATCACCGGCCCGGCGGTCGAGCGCTGGCTGGCGACACAGCTCCCCGCCAATCTGCGCGGGCTCGTGGGCGAATTGCGAATCGCATGACACGCGACAAATTCACTTGAGCGAGTACAAATACTCGATCAGATCGCTCGCCTGCTGCGCCGTCAGGTCGCGGAGGAGCATCGTCGGCATCAGCGAGACGTTCTGAGCGTTCAGCGCCTCGACATTCCCGGTCGGAATCTTGATCAACTGGTTTTGTGCGTCGCGGAGAACGACGTGCTCCGGTGTTTTCTCGACCAGAATGCCGGTGTGAACGCGCCCCTCGGTCGTCGCCACGAGCCACGTCTTGAATTTCTCGTCGATCAACTTCGAGGGCTCGACCAGGTTTTCGAGAATCTGCTCGCGCGTCAGCTTCTTGCCGATGGCGGTCAGGTCGGGGCCGACCGCCGTGCCACGGCCTTTGATCACGTGGCAATTCTTGCACTGCATCCCGGCGGCAGCGAAAAACAATGTCTCGCCGCGAGCGGCGTCTCCGCTGCGTCCGAGAATCTCCTGCGGGTTGAAGCTCGTTCCCAGTCGCGGAATCCGCTCTTCCTCGGGCAGAAACTGCTCGAAGAGATCACGCACGGGGGCGTCGGCGTGGGTCGCGCCGCGGCGGATCGACTCGGCGGCCACCTCTTTCGGCAGGCGATTCCGCGTGAGGTCGTTGACGAGCAGCAGCGCCCCGTCGACTCCCGCCAAAAGCCGATCGAATACGGCGGGATCAGGCTTGCCGGTTCGCAGCTTTTCGAGGTCCTGGCGGTCGGCAGCGAGACGCTTTGCGGCCTCATCGCTATTCGCTTCGCCCGCCATTGGAGCGAGCCCGGCGATCCAGTCGAAGAAGACTTCGCTGGCCCGCGCATCGACGACGGACGATCCCAGGTGCGGCATACGTCCCCGCCCGAGCTTTGAGATTCGGTAAAGCAAAACCGAGCGGGCCGGCTCTCCCCGCGCCACGACCTTTCCATCCGGCATGCCGAATGTCCCGTGGAGCGGGTTGTCGAACAGAAACGTCTTCTCGTCCAGATCGGAAGAGC
>JAGVKR010000605.1 GCA_020050375.1 Planctomycetales bacterium | reverse complement strand
AGGCCAAACTTCTCCCGAAGCCGCGCGTCAACTTCGGCGAATGGAACGACCCGCCCCGCTTCGAGATCATCGATCCCGGCCCGGATTGCACGGCGGGCATCGTGCTCTTCAAGCGCCTGCATGGCCCGCGCATGGAGGTCTCCCTCGATGATGACGTAGATCTTGCTGGTCTCGTCGTCTTCGATTTCGAGTGGCGCTCCCCGTTCCCGGATCGCCTCTCGCTGTTCGTGAGTCAGCTTGGGAGTCATGTAAGGATTATACCCTGAACGTGGTGTCCTTTGGAAGGACTTTTCGACTCGGTCGAAAGCACGAATCTGCAATCGAATTGAGCTCAATGCAATATGACACAATTCGAAAATGCGTTCTCGTTCGGATCGCGGCCGGCCATTCGGTCGCTGAATCTTCCGGACGTCCCAGATTCAGTGATCTGTCAACCATAAGTCAAGTTCTGAGTCAAGCAGACTGCTGTCCTGAACTTCGCCTGCGTTGGAGATTCGCCTCTAACTTGATGACTTCAATCGAGAAGACGGCGATCGCCATCAATGCTTCGGCAGCAGAATTTCGACGCCGTAGCGCGGGGCGATTTCGAGCAGTTTGTCGATTTCGGCCTTCGTGGGGGGCGGAGCGGTCGTCGCACCCGGCGCGACGGGGACGCCGAACTCGAAGAACATTTTCTCGAGGCCCGCAGGAGCAACCGAGATCAGCATGCGGGCTGGCCGGCTGCTTTCGTTTTTGAACGAGTGTGGCGTTCCGACCAGCATGTTGGCGAACATGCCGGCGGTCGCGACGACGCGCTTGCCGGCGATTTGGAAGGTGATCTCTCCTTCGAGGATATAGAAGCCTTCTTCCTCACGGCTGTGGACATGCGGTGGCGGCCCGCCGCCGGGGGGAACAATAGCATCTATCAGGGCGTACTTGCCGTTTGTGTCGTCACCCGTCGCCAGGAAGCGGTACACGTCGCCGACGACGGCGATCGTGCGGCCTTCTGCGGGAGTTCGGAAGCCGGGGCTCGGGGGCAGGCTCATTGGCAATTCTCTTTTCAATCTGTTGCCTATCTCACGCAAAGTAAAGGTTCGGCAGGTTGAAATGAGTAAAAGAAAGGGGATGTTGTGGCACCCCGTGTTGAGTACACTGTAAGTTCATCGCATTCAGAGTTCGAAGAAGCCAATCTGCAGCCGAATTGCACATTTGAATCAGTAAGAGGGGCCACATGCAATTCTATCAAATCCTACATGCGATTGGTTCATCGCCGCTGTTCGCGTCCCGTGCCTTTATGCCGGCATTCGTAACTGCGTGCCTGATGCGGTTTGGCGGGTCGATTCCGTGGGTTCGAGACGTCGCGCTCCTCAACTCCGTCGAAGGAGTTCCCTCGTGGCTTACTCATGATGCAGCTCTTTGGATTCTCGGAGCACTAACGATTGTCGAATTCATTGTCGAAAAGAATTCTGACGTCAAGAGCTTGTTGATGGGACTTGACGAAAAGGCGAAGCCCATCGTTGCGCTCCTTGTGCAATTCGGAGTGCTGGACCAAATGGACGTGAACCATGCGAAAGAACTGATTGGCATGGACATTGGCAGTGGCGTCCTTGCAGCGAGCTGCGCCGGAGGGGTCTACGTTCTCTCAGGAGTTCGGCGGAACATCTATGAATTGCTCTCTGACTTGGATCCGGACGACAACTTTCGATTGCAGCGCGTCGCCTCATGGATGGAGGACGGATGGGTCATCTTCGGAGTGTTTCTGCTGGTGCTGTTTCCGCTTGTGATGCTCTTCGTGAGCGCGCTTGTCATCTTCATGGTCTATCTGTTCCGTCGATTTCTGGAGCGAAAGGACGAGTCAAAACGCGTCGACTGCACAGGTTGTCGTTCGCGGATCTATCCGATTGCGATCGTCTGCGACAAGTGCCAACAAAAGGTTGAACAGCCGTGTGCCATCGGGTTCTTCGGCCAGATGAAGCCGACGGTTGCTGCCGATGCGGCAGTGCATTCACTTCAACTGGTGGCGAATGGACGATGCTCAGCTTGTGCTTCGAGATTGGCGCCGGATTGCCTGTGCCGCGCCTGCGGATTGCGCGCGTTTGATGATAAGAACGTGATCGATGCCTACGTCTGGTATGTTGATCAGCGGCGCAAGACTGTGATTCCAATCTGTTTTGCCTTAAGCTTGGTGCCAATCATCGGAGCCGTTCCAGCGATCGTCTATTATCATCTTTCGATCGTGGCGCCATACCGAAGGCACATCTCGAATGTCGGCCGGATCAAGACACGATGGTTCGTCCGAATCATCAATTTCAGCTTGGTCGCCTTCCAATGGGTTCCACTGCTCGGCGGCCTCTCAATCCCTCTTATGGCACTGACAAGTCACCGGATCCACCGCTCGGCGTTCCGCTCACGATTTAGATCGGACGGAAAATCTGTCGCAGCGATGAAGCCGGTGTCATGAGTCACCGCAGCGATTCCAGCGCCCGCAGCCGCATCGCCGAGACGGCGGGGATGAATCCGCCCAGAGCTCCCATGAACAGCGACAACAGGAGCCCCGTTGCCAGTATCTCGCGGCTGACGACCAGCTTGAGGACCACGAATTTGCCGCCGCCCCCACCGGAGATGATGCTCCGGGCGGTCCACCCGTCGGCGACCAGGCCGAGCAGGCAGCCGAGGAGCCCGCCGGCCAGCGCGAGAACCAGTGATTCGAGCAGAAACGAAATCAGGATCTGCCCCCGCTGATAGCCGAGGATCCGCAGAACCCCGATGTCTTTGCTGCGCTGGCTGATGGCGGCGAACATCGTGTTCATCACGCCGAACACGCCCCCGACTCCCATGATGAGGGCGACGATCACGATCGCATAAAGAAACGTGCGGCTCGTTTCGGCCATGTTCGAGTAATACTCTTTCTCGGTCAGCGCGTTGAGCGCGGTTTCCTTTGCTCCTTTGACCGTCTCCGCCAGGGCGGTTGCCGCGACATCGTCGGCGGCGCGAACGATCAGCGACGAGTAGCTCGCCGGCTTACCGAAATACTCGCCGGTGATCTGCCGCTTGGCCCAGATTTCAGAGTCGAACGTCGAGCCCCCGGAGTCGAGAAGTCCGGTGACCTTCCAGGTCCGATCGGCGAGGGAGAAGGTATCGCCGACGGCGAGTGGGCTCGTCCCCAGGTCACGCCCCATCTCGGCGGCCAGGCCGTTCCCCATCACCGCCTGGATCAGGTTCTGGCCGGCGTCCCCTTGTCCCTGTTCGACGCCCGCTTCCGAAAACCACTGACCGCCCGGTTGGAGCTTGAGCCCGTGCACCTTTCCGGCAATCTGCGGATTTTCGATCCCGCGGATCTGGACGAAACGACGGCGGGGCTTTTCGCCCGGCGCGACCGGAATCTGCTGATTGCCGACGACGAAGATCTCCTTGCTGACCATTCGGTCGCCTTCGCTGTCGCTGATAATCCCCGGCATGCGCTCGACATTGCGGACGTCGTCGAACGCCAGGTTGCTGAAACCTTCGTCATTCGAGCCGCTGGAAAGAACGACGACGTTCCCCGGCTGTCCGCTGTTTTCGGTGAGCGAATAGAGACCGTTGACGAAGGCCATCATCACGGTCATCAGGGCGACGACCGACGTGAACGCCAGGGCCGTCATGATGGTCGTCTTCCAGCGGACGACGAGATTCCGCACGTTGTAGCTCACCGGCACCTTGCCGATCGCCGCCAGTAGCGCCATGAACACCAGCGAACCGGCGAGCAGGACGTACAGAACATCGCGCCAGTGCGCGTTGACCAACTTGAGGAACTCGAGCATGGCACCTCAGGCAATTTTCGAGAAGACGTCGGCGACGCGCACCGACCGAGCCGACCAGGCGGGGATGATGCAACCGACAAAGGCCGTGCCGGCCCCCACCGCCAGACCCCACAGCGGGGCCTGATCGGGGATGAAGAACCGCTGGAACCAGGCGATGGGGAACGGAATTCCCCCGGCCCCCTTGTTGATCAGGAGATAAGCGGCCCCCGCGCTGAAGACCCCCGAGGCCGCCCCGATCAGAAGCGCTTCGCCGAGGACGAGCATCATCACGTGCCCCGGCCGGAAGCCGAGGACCTTGAGCACGGCGATCTCCATCCGCCGCTCGCGGACGCTGATGCTGATGGCGTTGGCGATCACCAGCGACAGCGTCACCAGCACCGCCGGCGCAAGCAGCCAGCGCATTCCCCAAAAGATGTCTTTGTATGCTTCCAGAAAACTCGAAATCGCCGAAGCCTGCGACTCGCAACGGACGGCCGGGCTGGTGTAGAGAGGGGAGGCTGTGATTTGCTCGGCGAGGCGCTCGAACTCCTGGCGGTTATTGACGCGAAGCACGACGAAGGCGATGGGGGCCGCCCCTTGCGGGTGCGGCTTCTTGTTTTTGACCTTGTATTCGTCGAGGGCCGCGAGCAGATATTCGATATTCATGATCGACGTCTGCGCATAGCGCTGGGCCGCGTCAGGAAACGTGTCGACGATCTCGAACTCGAGGTCGATTCCCTTGAAGATCAGCCCCGAGATTTTGATCCGGTCGCCAACCCGTTTGTTCATCGTCTTGAGCTGGGTGGGGCCGATCACGCAGCCATTGCGCTGGCGTTTCATCTTCTCGACCGCCGCCATCAGCCGCTCTTTGTCGGCCGGGCCGAGCTGGTCGAGCTCGTCCATCATCGTGGGGACTTTTTCTGCTTCGCCGGCGATGAGGAAGATGAAATTCTCGCGCGTCATCTTGGTGGGGTCGAGCGTCCCGCCGTAGAAGGCCCACGTCATGTAGTCGGTGGGGCGGACGTCGCCCGGATTGCGGGCCGCCCCTTCGCGCAGCGACGAGGAGTACGCGTAAGGAAGCCGGCTGGGAGCCTTGTTCTTCTCGGTGACGAGCACTTTGAAGTCGTTGGCCTTCTCCGACGTCTGGGCGTCGATGAAGCTGAGCACCGACCAGACCGATGTGACCACCAGGACGAGCACCATCGTCCCCAGGCTCGTCAGCGTCGACCGCACGAGATTGCGGCGGACATTCTTGAAGATGATGACGAGGAATTTCGCAAGGTGACCGAGCATCGCATGGCTTCCGCAAGGTGCAGTGGGGTGACCGGGATGAGTTAAAGAGTTGCAGAGATAAAGAGTTCAAGAGTGAAAGCAACGCAATCGCGAAGCGATTGCGAACAGCCTTTTCTCTTCAACTCTGAAACTCTCTATCTCTTTAACTCCGCCTTCAGGCGCGCTCGAGTTGTCGCACCGTCTGTTCGACGAGCTGTCCTTTTTCGAGGTGCAGTATGCGCTGGGCTCGTTCGGCGGCTTTCGGGTCGTGCGTGACCATGATGATCGTCTTTTGCAGGCTCCGCTGCAGCTCGTCGAGCAGCTTGAGGATTTCGTCGGCCGAGCGGGCGTCGAGATCGCCGGTCGGCTCGTCGGCGACGATCAGCGTGGGATCAGTGACGATCGCGCGGGCGATCCCCACTCGCTGCTGCTGGCCACCCGAGAGCTGGCCCGGGCGATGGCTCAACCGATCGGTCAGCCCGACCAGTTCCATCGCGGTCGTCACCTGCGCGCGGCGTTGAGCGGTGGTGAGCGGCAAAAGCAACAGGGGCAATTCGACGTTTTCATACGCCGAGAGAACCGGCAGCAGATGATAGAACTGGAAGATGAATCCGATACTGCGGGTTCGCCAGCGGGCCAGTTGCGCTTCGGACATGGCCGAAATCAGCTCGTCGCCGACCCAGACCTCCCCTTCGCTTGGCGTATCGAGACCGGCGATCAGGTTGAGGAGCGTCGTCTTGCCCGAGCCGCTGGGGCCCATGAGCGCCAGAAATTCGCCATTCGGGACGTCGACGCTCAGGTTCTGCAGCACGTCGACCCGTTCGGCCCCGCGCGTGAAGTATTTATGGACTCCCACAACGCGCACAATCGGTTCCGAATCGGACATGCCGCAGATTCCTGGTGAACGTCTCTAGTTGTCGCCCACCGACGAGGTCGCCACGGCCTCGCAGGGTGCTGCGGTCGTCGGTTCTTCCACCGGACGTTCGAGATTGGCGCGAATGCGTTCGCAGATCGACTTGAGCGAGTCGAGCTCTTCCTCCGACAGCCCGGCACGAGCAATGGCCCGCACGCGGCGCGCGCAGTCGACCATCTT